>JALHPW010000394.1 GCA_022842255.1 Saprospiraceae bacterium
CAACCATCCTGACCAAGGTTACCCCAAATACCACCAACCCGGAATTTAATGATTCCACAGTCATTACAACCACGGCAGGCGGCTCTAGGGGCTTTGTTTCATTTGAGGTGCCTTTTATGATTCGAAAAAACTTTTCCCGGTTCATCGGGTTTGGCATTGGCGGTTCCGGCCATGTTATCCTGGAAAACGGAGACGACAAGGTTACCGAAAACACCACCATCTACACTGTTTCATTATTCGGCCAACCCAATCCGCCACCTGTGGTACTCCCTGAGTCCAGTACTGTAACCACCTACCGCGACACTCGATTCCGCTATACTGCCTTTTTTGATCTTACTTTGGGCGCTGTCCGAAGAGGTTTGAATTTGGGTTTACGAGGTGGAACAATTTTGGGCGAAAAGAAAAAAGTCGTGCCGTTCGCGCAAATATCCTTGGAGTTGAAATTGTGAGCTGGTTAATCGTCGGGGTAGCGCAAAACTACCCCGACGAATTTATTATGTTTCTCTGTAATTTGCTGCGCAAAATTGCAGCCTATGTTGACCCCTATTTACACCTTCCAACTAGTTTTTCTGGCTATCTTCTTTTTTGTTGTAGGAAGACTCCCTGCCCAAAGCAGCCAAGATATTCATCGCTTTGACTCGAAAATTGATTCCTTTTTTGCATCAGGTCAACGGGACAGCTTTATATATTATGCCGAAATTAAGGCAAGTCTTGCTAAACAAGCGGACAGTCTTGCCATCTGGGGCAGTACAATGAGAAAAATGGAGGCATTTATCTTCTCAAATCCAAAGGAGGCCCTTGAATTTGATAACAAAATTTTTGAAAACCGATGGCGTGAGCCCGTTAGTAGTGAAGAGTGGAAACCGTTTATGCAACTGGAGTGCAGCCGGGGTTGGCATTTGACAAAACTTGGACAAGTGCTTCAAGCTATTCATGCATATGAAGTAGCAAAATCAATTTATGAACGTTTCGGTTTTTCGGGGTTTGACGCCCTTGAATATTTTTATAAACCACTCGGCACCAATTACATCCGACTCGGCGAAAATGACAAAGCGATTGCTGTTTTTCAAAAAGCCCTCGCTTTGGGTCGTGACAACGAAAGCCTATCGGGCCTTTACGCCAACATTGGCACTGCTTATTGGAACAAAGGCGACTACACAACCGCCGAAGAAAACTATCGCAAAGGACTGAACCTCACCGATGTTTCGGATTCCAAACGCGGGCTTTTGCTGGGTCGTTTGGCCGAAACCATGTTAGACTTGGGCCGCACCATAGAAGCTGCCCGCACCACTGCCGAAGCCCTACGCCTGCTCCGACCAGAAGGCCCGGACGACAAGCGTACCCTCGAATACCGCGCCCGGGCGCGCCGCATCGCAGGGGAAGCCAATACGCGACTGGGAAAATTCACCGAAGCCGAACGCTTGCTTTTGGGTGCTTTGGCCGACGACCGCGCCGCTTCTGGCGAACACTCCCGCGAAGTTGGGAAAGACCAGATTGCGCTCTCAAAACTGTATTTGCAAAAAGGCCAGGCGCTTCTTGCGGTAGCCGCTGCGGACCGTGCCCTCGCCGCCGTGCTCCCCAAGTTTGTGCCCAACCCTCCTAATCCCGCTAATTTCCCATACCATTCCAACCCTTCTTATCTACAGTTTTACGAAGAAAACACCATATTTGAAGCCCTGACAGCCAAGGCTCAAGCAGCGCAATCCTTATTTGAAAAAGAGGGCAACATCAGTTGGCTTCAACTGGCGCTCGAATGCCACGAATATGCCTGGCAGGCCGAATCGATTCTGCGTCGGGTGTATCAATACAGCTCCTCCAAACTCAACCTGCAAAAAGATGCCCGCGCCCGTGAGGAGGCCGCGATGCACGTAGCCCGCTTACTCTTTGAAAAAACAGGGCAGGCTATTTGGCTCGAAAAAGCATTTGCCATCGCCGAACGCAGCAAGGCAGCCCTCTTGCTCGATGCCCTGCAAGACAATTTGGTACGCCAACGACTTTCGGGCAGCGACAAACGTTTCGACGAACTCACTACTTTACAACGAAGTCTATCTTATTTTGATAAAAACCTGTTGTTGAATGCCAACAGCGAAAAAGCCGCACAATGGCGTATCGAAGCCGATGGCATCCGATCAAAAATCAGCGCGCTCGACAAAACACTCAAACAGGATTATCCCACACTTTCCAGCCTAGAAATCAGCACCGCCAACTGGCTGCCCAACACAGGCGATTTTGCTGCGGGCGAAGCCCTGGTAGAATACTTTTTGAGCGAGCAATGGGTCGAGGTTTTTGTGTTTCAAAAGGATAAAACCCCCGTTTGGAATCGGGTTCCATACGATGCCGCCTTGCAGTCCCTCATTCGGCGCTACCTGGGCTATTTCGAAAATGACTACGCCATCCTAAACGACCCTGCTGGCTATTTCCAAACGGCGTATGCGCTTTGGCAGGCTATCCTTCCGACCGAAACGACCTCTGCTGCCGTGCTGACTATTTTACCGGACGGCATCCTGAATTTTGTGCCTTTTGAGGCGCTCGTAACCACCACGGATGGCACACCCAGTCTGCGCAATGCCGCGTATTTGCTTCGCAAACAGGAAGTTCGTTACGCCTGGTCGCTCGCCGTATTGCGCCAACAAAAAAGCCTGAAACCCCGACCTTCCAACTACCTGCTTTCCATTGCACCAGGTTTTGCCAATCGGGAGCGTGGACTATCCCCACTTGTATCCGCCTCGTTTGATTGGAGTGGAATCATGGGCTGGAATGTTCAAAAATTGGAAGGGCAAAGTGCTGACTTACAACACTTTTTGAAAAAAGCGAGCGATTATCGGGTGCTCCATTTTTCTACCCATGCGTTCGCCGGGGACCATCCGCGAATTGAACTAATGGACAGTTCGCTGCTGCTGCCCGATTTGTATGCTTTGCCTCTGCAAGCCGACCTGGTAATGCTGAGTGCCTGTGAAACGGGACTGGGAAAAGAGGAAAAAGGAGAAGGCGTGATGAGTCTCGCCCGTGCGTTTGCGCAAGCGGGCGCGGCCTGCATCGTGTCGAGCCTGTGGTCGGTAAACGACCAAAGCACCTCACGTTTGCTCCAATATTTTTATGAGCAAATCGGGCAAGGAAAAACCACAAGTTCGGCACTCAGAGAGGCAAAATTGGCCTATCTCTCCGCCCCAAGTGTGGGCAGTGCCGCACAATCGCCTTATTTCTGGGCTGGACTGGTGGCCGTGGGGGATGACCGCGCGATTGAACAGCCCTGGGGATGGGGAGCGTGGGGTTTGTTGCTGGCGGGTGCCGCCATTTTTATTTTTGTATTGTGGTGGATTAGGAGAAAAAAGCCTTAAAACTTCAACTCATACCGAAATACCGGCAGCACAGGAAGCAAAGTGTACTGTATGGCCTTGCCTTTGACACTACTGCCGGCATCTACATAGAGATAAAAAGGATTGGCTCGGTTATAGGCATTGTAAACGCCAATTTGAAGCCCGTTTCGGCCTGCTTTGCCCCAACTGGCATTGAGCGCCGCGTCCAAGCGGTGGTAAACCGGAAGCCGGTACCCATTCACTTCCGTATAAAAATATACATCCCGCGAAACGGCGCCTTCTACGGATTCGTGCCTGAATTTCACACCCGCCAGGGTAATCGGATTGCCTGAGGCAACAGCCCATACCACATCGGCTTCGAGCCATTTGAAAATCTGCTGTCGCACAGTGACTTTTACATCATGCCGACGATCGAAACGAAAAGGGAAGGGTCGGCCAGCATTGAGGTCGGGGAAAAACCGACTCGTCTCCGAAAGCGTGTAAGCGATGGAACCGGTGAGTTTTCCACTCGTTTTTTCCAGTACCAATTCCAGTCCCTTGCTGGCCCCCGTACCGAGTGCAATCCGGTCTTCCCAGCCACTGGCATCAATGGCCCCACCCGAAAAAAGGGCATCGTTGGAGGCGATGAACGTAAGTACCCGCCCCATTTTTTTGTAATAACCTTCCAATTGCCAAGCCCAATCCTTGTTTTGCCAGCCAATGCCCGCGGAAGTTTGCCAAACGATTTCGGGTGGCACACGGCGGGTGCTAGGCACCCAAAGCTCGAAGGGAAGGCTTACATTGAAAGAACCAATCTGGTGCAGGTTTTGCGCCATGCGGTGCCATCCAGCCCATTGATTCCAACCCCGCGGACCAGCGCGGCGAAGCCGAAAACGGGGCTGCAAGATTCTGTAATTGGTATTTTTGGTTTGAAAAACCGAACCATTGGTGCCCGCTTCAAGTCTCCAGTTTTTTCCAAAATCAAATTCCGCATCAAAATAAGCTTCGGCCTCGTCGGCATCCAGACGCTCATTGTTGAGCAGGATATTGGCAAGCGAGTCTACATTTTCCTGGGTTTGGCCGGGTTGCAGGAAGTTGGCAGAAAGCGCCCCTGGCTGAAATCCGTGGGCTGTGTAGGCCGCCCCCCAACGCAAGGTGAGGGCATCCGAAACATAAAAAGTGAAATCTGTTTTGCCCGACCAATCGCGGATAAGCGTTTGATAGAGTTGACCATAGTTGGCCAAGACAAACTGTTTACCGTTGGGATACAGGATATTAGAGCGAAAACCAAGGCTACTTTGATAAATAAAGCGGCTGTAACGAATGGTCGTATTGGTAAAAAGGTTTTCCCGCAACAGGTGGTTCCAGCGCAGGGCGGCAATGCTGTTCCCCCAATTGGTGGTCAAGTCGGATTGATCCGTAATATACCCGTTCGGGTCGTCGTACGACTGTTGGAAACTGTTTTTGAACCGGTCGCCCCCTCGATAAAAGGAAAAAAACACCCGGTCTCGATCGCCCAGTGTATAGTTTAATTTGAGGTTGGAGTCAAAAAACCGATACTTCACGGCATCTCCTGAAAACGTGAGCAGATTGCCCCGTTTGCTAAAAAAATCGACCCACGGGTCAAAATACGTCATGCGCCCGCCCAACAAAAACGAACCTTTTTCACGCTTCAACGGACCTTCCACCACCGCAGAGCTTGCAAACAAACCCGAAGAAACCTCCCCTCGGAAATGTTGGGAATCCCCATCACGGGTGCGTACATCCAACACGGAGGAGGCCCGACCGCTGTATCGCGCCGGGAAATCGCCTTTCCAAAGCCGTACGCTGCTCACGGTACTGGGGTTGAAAATGGAAAATAGCCCCAACGCATGGCTCGGACTGTACACGGGCACATCGTCGAGCAGGAACAGGTTTTGGTCTGCGTTGCCGCCGCGCACGTGCAGTCCACCCAGTCCGTCGGCC
>JALHPW010000395.1:0-4411 GCA_022842255.1 Saprospiraceae bacterium
CATTGCCATCCGCAAAGGCCAAGTGCCGAATGACGGGCAAGCCATCCAAGGTGTGCAGCCACATCGACGAATACAAGCAAGGTAGCAGACAGTAGCGCAGCTCGATGGCTTTTTTCGCCAAATCGGTCCATTTTTCCCCAAAAGACCAAGGTTCTTGGTCTGAAACGTGCAAAGTGGGGTCAATCAATTCGGCTTCCTCGGCAGGCAGGGCATCCCCTGCGGCGTGTTTTCCGATGCTATGTACGCGCATCAAGGGATGAAAAACACCCAATTGCAGCCAACGAACAAAGAGCTCGCCCTCCGCATTTCCCGTAAACCCACCGATGTCCGTACCGCAGAAAGAAAATCCGGAAATGGCAAGTCGCTGGCACTGGATATTCGCGATTTGAAGGTGGTTCCAATCCGAACAGTTATCGCCCGTCCAAATGGCCGAAAACCGTTGCCCACCACTGAAAGAAGCCCGGCTGAGCAGGAAAGGCCGTTTTTCCGGCAACAAAGTTTTAAAACCTTCCCAAGAGGAGCGGTTCATCTGCTGGCCATAAATGTTGTGCGCTTTCCGATGGCTACAGGTAAGGCCGTCGTGATGGTGCAATACACTGTCTGGTAAGGTTTTATGGTTCACATGAAATACGGCAGGCTCGTTCATGTCGTTCCAGAAGCCTGCAACACCAATGTCCTTGTACAAGCTTTCGTACAAGCTGCCCCACCAGCCACGTACGTCCGGGTGTGTAAAATCGGGGAACGCGCAAAAGCCTGGCCACACCGGAGCCTTGGCCACTACGCCATCTACCGTTCGTACAAACATGTTTTTTTCCATACCATCCCGGTACACCGAATAATTTGGGTCTTCCTTGATGCCCGGATCAATCATCGTCACGGTCTGAAACCCCATTTCCAGCAGGTCGGCCACCAGTTTTTTAGGGTTGGGAAAGCCTTTAGGGTCCCAGGTAAAACAGCGATAACCGTCCATGTAATCGATGTCGAGGTAAATCGCGTCGCAGGGGATTTTTCGTTCGCGGAAACCAGCAGCGATTTCGCGCACATGGCTATCGGGGTGGTAGCTCCAGCGGCACTGATGGTAGCCCAAGGCCCAGAGTGGTGGAAGGTCGTGCGTGCCGGTCAGACGGGCGTAGTTTCGGGCTACATCGTTCAACTCCGGTCCGTGGAGGAAATAATAGTTCAATTCGCCGCCTTCAGCTGAAAAAGCGGTGACGCCCGTTTCCCCCGAGTCAAAATCAAAATGGCTTTTAAAACTGTTGTCCAAGAATATGCCATATGCAATACCTTGATTCAGTGCATAATAGAAGGGGATGGCGCGGTAAAGTGGGTCGGTCTCCCGGCCAAACGCATAGGAATCGGAACACCAGTTCTCAAATTTTTTGCCAGCCAGGTTGGTGCCACAGGCTTTGTCGCCAAGCCCAAAAAAGACCTCTTTTTTGTGGCATTTCTTCTCCAGCCGTAGTTCGCACCAGCCTTTCAGAATGGTACGTTTCGCAGAAAAACCGGCTTCGTCTTCACAGAGCACCCGGTCGTCCTGGTCGTAAAATTTGAGTTTCAAGTCTGTTTTAGAGACTACCACTTGCAAGGCACCAGAATCGAGTAGGTATTCCCCATCGCGTTCCTCTAGGCGCACGGTCACTTTTTCAGCCTCAAAATCTGGGTTGATGGCATAACTAAAATCAGGCTGGAAAACACCGTCGGGTGAATACCGCAGCCTAAAAATACCGGCCGACAGTACGGATACACGTAACGTGACCCCATTGTGGCATACAAATTCGTACGCGCCTTCGCGCCAGCGTACGGTAGACACCTCATTGGGTTGCGTCCATTGGTATACATCCTCGTATCGAAGGCTCACGCTGGCTTCTGCGAAGTCAATCTCACTGGGGACGACCGGGGTTGGGTTTGGGGTAGGTTCTGGATTGGCTTTCATGCTGTTTCGATTTCAGCGGCTAAAGTAGAGACAAAACAACACAGGCCGCCACCGAAAAATCGGGGCGACCTGTTGTGGTTCACTTGCTTCATACGAACCGAATGGATATCTTGACTGGTTGGTTATTGGTTTAATTGGGGATTTGGTTATTTGGAAAGCCAGGCTAGGGCACTCGAATAACCAAATCCCCAAAAAACAAATCAACCTAAAAAAACAAGGTGCCGTACAGCGAGAATACCGGGGTGCCGCGTTCACGCGTCCGCCCTACTTCATCGGTGATTCCACTATTCAGGGAGGAGCTATAACTTGCTTTTTTCAAACTTTTAAAATCGTTAAAGGGCATTTTGGCCGAAAAACCGAGTTCGAACATCTTCCCAAGGTTAAAGCCAACACCAAGCATAGCATCAGCACTCCAATTGTCCAACTCACTGGAACTCAACTCACTGGCATCATCTTCAGCAGTCTTATCCGCAAGCCGAAGTATATAATCGCCCGAATAATTCTGCCGGTCGGCCGTAGTGGAAAGGGTGCGTGCAAACGAAACTCCTGCAAAGATTTTCAAGGGGCGACTGGCTTGCCAAAAGGCTGAAACGGGCAATTCGACCCGTTGGAGTCGATTCACCGGGATGAATACACTGCCACCAAGGGAGTCGCCGTAGTAATTGTTGCCACCAACATTCATGATCTCGGTGCCTGTGACCGCGTCTAACACAATCACGCTGCCGTCTACATTGGAAGTATAATCGCTGGACCGAACGGAAGCCACTGGGCGGTATTTTTCTTGAGGGGTGTGGATATTGTAAAACGCTCCGCTGCGAAGTCCCCATTTCCGGGCGAATTTCCAATCGACCGTTAAACCGGTTGAAAAGCCATTGATCGTGCTAAACTGCTCCGTGGAAATGAAGGAAGTGGCACCAAGGGCCCACTTGCTGGCTACTGCTTTTTTAATGGGTTTATGAAGGTGGGCAAATTCCCTGGACGGGCTCTGAATGGTTGTATGTGTTTGTAAATCAAGTGGATATGCTGGAATCAATTGCAGGTCGAGCAAGGTTTTCTCAGGCGTATCCGTGTTATTTGGATTGTTTGCAATTGCTATCGGTGCAAACTTTACTCCAGCCCTTTCTTCCAAGTCATCCTGATTGGCCGAATTGTTTGCGCTAGACTTGACCACTGATTTTGACCCCTCTTTTTGGGTTGGTCTTGATGCCAGGTTTTCGTCCAAGGCTACAGCCTGGCTCATTATTGTGGTGGATGCTTCAGGAACTAGGTTGTCTTGGGGTTGGGTAGCTTTTGGGGCCACGTTCGCGATGGGGAGGGTACTCTTCAGCTCTTTCACAGGGCTAGATGGGGTGTCCGAATGGAACCACTGCCAACTTCCATACAATGCCAGGGGCAAAAGTAGGAGGCTCCACCACCACCAAATAAAGCGGCGACGACGTTCCAAAGGCATCTCACGATCAAGCATCGCTTGCATCGCGTTCCAACCTTTATCTGTAATTTTCTTATCCATGTTTATTAAAAGAAATAACGATTAATGTGGTCAATTTTGGGAATGTGGTCAATGTGGTCAATGGGTTGAATGAGGTCAATTTGAGGCTATGTTCTGTTTCCACTGCTCGCAACAAGTGCCACTGGGAATTCGGCTTTGAGCAGGTCTCTAAGTTTTTGCCTTGCGGTACTGAGGTGCCATTTGGAGGTGCCTTCGCTCATTTGCAGGTTTTCGGCTATTTCGGCATGACTGTACCCTTCAATCGCATACAGTCGGAAAACTTCCTGCGAGGTAGGGGGTAAGGTCCGCACCGCCTTCAGAATGTCTTCTTCGTAAAAGGTTTCGTGTCCGCGCTCTGGCACGCTCTGGTCATGGTCTTCCAGAACCAAAAAATGCAGGTAACGGGCGTTTTCACGGTAATAATCAGCCATGCAATGGTACACCAGCCGACGCATCCAGCCTTCAAGACTGCCTTTAAAGGCAAACGTGTGGATTTTTTTGAAGACCCGCAACATTCCATTGTTCACCACCTCGATGGCGGTATCCTCATCCCGGGTATAACGGCGTACCATCCGATACATTTCAGGGAAAAAACGACGGTACAGTGCCTCTTGGGCACGACGGTCGTTGGCGGCACAGCCGTCCACGAGCTCTTGTTCCGTATATTGTTTTTTGCCAAAAAATGCCACAGTCGACGCTGGATTTAAATCAAAGGTCTAGAAATCCAAAGACAAAGTAAAGGATTGAAAATTGCCTTTGTACAATACTCGTCCCGAATTTTCCATCAAGACAGTAGGTTCATCGAAAAAGGTTGGGCGCTGTGCCGACAAATTTCAAATCTTTCGCCCTGAACTAATTTTCATTCATGACAATTCTCGACCAACCCCATACGACTTCCCAACCCATCGTGTATGCATCTTTTGGCGAACGGCTGGTTGCACGGCTGATTGATGCCATGATTTTGCTCATCCCATCGATGTTCGTCCCGT
>JALHPW010000395.1:4421-5255 GCA_022842255.1 Saprospiraceae bacterium
GGGCAAACGCGCCATGAATATCCGGGTGGTAAGTGAGGATGGCAAGGCCATTGGCTTTGGAACGGCTACCGGGCGTTTTTTTGGTAACCTATTGAATCTGTTCACCTTGTGTATTGGCTACCTCTTGATGCTTTTTAATGCTCGAAACCAATGTCTGCACGATATGATCACGAGCACTGTGGTAATCAAAACCCAGCCAACGACTGGATTTCAGCAACGAGCCTCCACCAGTCCGCAGAAACGCAGTTGGAGCAATAAGGTAAGCGAAGCCGATACCCATTTTGTTGAAATCAATGCCCAGGGTGGCCGTCACTGGCACCGAACGCCGATGGGCGAACAGGTCCATGATTTTACGCTCTGGCAGTTGACAGACGGGATGGTGGATTTTTCTGCGGAATTTGGTCCGGAAGCCAACCAGCAGATGAAGCAGTTTGCCGAGCAGGTTTTGCGTAGCAAAGTTTGATTGTACACGACTTAATAGGGATTCATACGTCCAAAGCTGCTTCCTTTTGGTATCCTTGCGGCATGAAAATTCATGTACTGCTGTTGATGTTTTTGATCAGTCATACGGTTTCTGGGCAATCCTTGGCGCTGTACGACGACGAAAAGGTGGCGAGCATTTTCCTGGAGCTCCCTTCCGATTCCTTGGATTTTATGATTCAGCACGTGGTGCATGAGCGGTATTTCCAGGCGAAATTTGTGTTTGATGATGGTGAATTCCGCGATACGGTGGAAAACGTCGGTCTGCGCTTGCGGGGAAACACCTCGCTCAACGCCCAGAAGAAATCCTTCAAAATCAGCTTTAACGAGTTTGTGCCCGGTCGGGAATACCAG
>JALHPW010000396.1 GCA_022842255.1 Saprospiraceae bacterium
TCGAGCCAGGCAGAAAGGGTGTCCACAATCCGAACGGTGAACGCGGTGTCGTTGCCGGTATTCTGGAACCGGACTTGGTACTCCAGAGGGGTGCCCGGGCGAACATAATGCTGTGTGCCGTAGCCCAAGGGATAACCCTGTTTGTCGTTCGGGTCAAAGGCGGCAGTATTTGCAAGGCAGTGAATATCAATGAATTCATCGGCATCATCCGCAGGGAAAACATTGACAAAACCAGTTGAAAACGAAGTGCCAACTGAACATCCTTCTACCGACACCGCTGGACTGGATTGCCCAGGGTGGAAAGGCTCTTGTTCTACTTCCAAACGCCAGGTGCTGCCATTGGCCGGGACATTGATGTTGACAAAATCGCCCGCATTTAGTTGAACAGGCGCGCCCATCAACATCACCAGGTCTTCAATAACAATGTAGTCAAGCGAATTGGGCATATTGCCGGTGCCCACGTTTTTGATCTGGAACCGCACAGAATCCTGATCGCATTCGCTGCTGATTTGTAGGCTGGCGCCCGACCAAAGCACGTTGGGTTGGGTGCAAGAGGTGTCCGGGTAGATGTGTGCTTCCGTGCAGTGTGTTTGTCCCAATGCGGCATCGCAGCTGAGGTGTGCATAGAAGTAGAAGGAGCCAAATTCACCCACCCCCAGGTCGCCTAATTCAAACTGTATCACACCTCCACCCAGATCTACGTATTGGATACTGGCCGACAAAATAGTAAGGAAGGGGTCCAAGGTGACCAGCACAAGGGCATCTGTGGCCGGAGCTGTACCATTGTTGGCATAATGCACACTGAAAAAATTGGTGTTGAAACAGCGACGAAGGTTGCCGGAGGTAATGTTGACCGTGAGCTGCGGACATTCCATGGATTTTTGGATAGGGAAATCCAGGTTTTCCAGGGTGTCGTTTATCCCAACCGGGCCTGAAACCAATCCCGTCACGCAGGGAATCCACAGCGGACTGGGTGGCACCACAAACACGTTGTAATCGCCGGGCAATACGCCAATATTGTACAGCCCATTCGCGTCCGTGACCCCGAAAAACGTTCCAGAAGCACCTTCTGCGCGCAAAATCCAGGAACCTAGGCCCGGCTCGGCATCCGGAAGGCAGTTTGTGTTTTCGTCGTGATATACCCGACCTTCCAAAGCTCCACACAGTCCGCCAAGGTCCTGTACCTGCGCATTGGCAATGTAGAAACAAGTGTTTGCATCGGCAACGGTAACGGTGTACGATCCGGCAGCCAAGCCAAAAATATCCTGATTGGTTGATCCATTTGACCATACATACGTGTACGGTGGGTTGCCCCCCGCAAAGCTAAAGTCAATGGCCCCGCCCGTGCCACCACCACAAAGTACATCCACAATATTGGTCGTCGCAATGAAAGCTGGTGGCTGTGGAACCGTAAATACCCCAAGCGCAGTACAAGCATTCGCATCCGTAAGGGTAATGGTATAAACGCCTGCTGCCAAGTCAATCATGTTGGGCGTGCCACCGGGCCAGGAATAGGGAGGCGTACCGCCAGTAGCGAATAGGTTGATTATCCCATCATTCCCACCAGGGCAGCGGACCGGCGTGATTTGAGCGTTTAGAACCAGCAATTGCGGTTGTGTGATTTGCACCACCCCATAATACGTGCAGTCCAAAGCGTCGGTAGCGGCCACGGTGTAGATTCCGGCGGGTAAACCGGTTATGGATTGCCCGGTATTGGTGTAACCGTTAGGGCCCGTCCAAACGTAGTCGTACGGAGCTTGACCTTGAGAGGGAGCAATACTGGCGCTTCCGTTGTTGAGCCCAAAACAAGTGATGTTGGATTTGGTGATGTCCTGAGCTGGGAGTAGCGGCCCATCGAAAACCGTCGCACTGCTGCTGCTGGAACAACCATTGGCCGTACTGGTAACGATGAACGAATAGGTGCCGGGCAGGGATACAACAGGATTGAGGTCTGTTTCATTCCCGGCATTGATTCCGGGGCCCGTCCATATATAGGTAAAGCTTCCTCCAAAGGGCGGACTGCCTTGCAATTGTACCGTGCCACCCCCACAAGGCAAACCAGCGTTCGAAATGCCGGGGCTAATGGTTGGTCCAATAACATCTAGTAAAACATTTACCTGATCGGTACTCGTACAACCATTGGCGGTATTCGTGACCGTCAAAAAGTAGGTTCCAGCGGCATCTACTGTTGGAAACATCGTATTTCCCCCTCCAGTGATGTTCCCACTAGTGGATGACCAGCTATAAACAAAATTGGGGCCTTGGGAAGAACTACCGCCATTCAGGGACTGTGCTGGAACCGAACAGGTTAAGGTAAGGTCCGGTCCAGCGACGGCTAGGGGAAGAGCGATATCTTGCGAGACGGTTGTAGAGGCTGAGTTCGTACACCCATTGTTGGTGTTCACTACCAGAAGGGTATAGACGCCGGGTTGATTAATGACTGGGTTGAGTGTATTTCCTCCCGTAATGATATTGCCGTTCAACGTGCTCCAGAAGTAAGTAAAGTTTGGCCCTGAGCTAGAGCATTGCCCACTGAGTGTTGCGGTAGTGGTGACACAGTTAAGTATCGGGGGAGGAGCAATACAAGCAACCGGAATCGACTGGTCCTGATTGATTATGGCAGTTCCTGTTGCGGTACAGCCATTGAGGTCTGTCACGATGATTTCATAGGCGCCGGCAAAAGTGAAGGAGTGTGCCTGTGTGGTGACTCCGTCCCACCAGTTATACTGATAGGGTGGCGTGCCTCCAGAAACGATGGCATCGACCGTGACGGAAAGATTAATACAGGTTATTGTATTAAAATTCGGAAACGTTACAACGAGCGGGGTAGGCTGATTTACAGTTACTTGTGTAGTGGCCGTACAATCTAAATCGTCGGTCACCGTACAAGTGTACACCCCGGCAGTGAGACCGGAAATGTCTTCAGTGGTCTCGTTATTGGACCATAGGTAGCTGTAAGGGGCAGCACCATTGGTGGCCGTGAGATTGATACTCCCGTTGGCATCGCCAAAACAAAGCGGTTGAGTAACCTGGTGACTGAGTTGGATATCACACTGAGCATGGGCAGACTGGAGGTTCGCCAGCAGGCAAATTAACAGCCATAAAAGTGGGTAACGCATGGGTGTCATGTTAAGTCGTTTTTCTAATTTGAAGTACCGCTGGTTAATGAACCCGCAGTGCCGATGAGATAAATACAGGAGGCGAATTCGCTGGATAGTCTTTTGATGCTACAAATGTTCGGCTTGCTGCCCGGTTGTGCAAAGACATTTTTTCCAACTTGTTCCCCTCTATTTTTAGTAAAAAAATTTAAAATATTGATAATCAATTTATTTTTTAAATAAATTTCATTCTGCTGTATTTGTTTTGTGCTAAATTAGCTGCTGCAAATGGGTTTAGCCACTTATTGTAATATTTTGCCACGAATTGCACTAATTTACACAAATTAGCCCCCAATTCGTGTAAATTAGTGCAATTCGTGGCAAATCTCATCGGAATCATGGAAAAAACACTCCTCTGGGAAGCATTCGCCGCACTCACTACTGCCGAAGTACGGGAATTTGGCAAATTTGTCCGCTCGCCCTTTTTCAATGCCCGCCAACAACCCATCGTCCTGTTCGAGTACCTGGACGCATGTCGGCGCGCTGGGCGTTTACCCGTAGAGGCAGAAGCCGCCGCAGCCCTGAACAAGACGGAACGGGGACTAAAGATGCGCCAAGCCAACTCCAACTTGCTGACTTTACTGGAAAAATACCTGGCCTATTCCGAAAAATTCCAGGACGAGGGCCGGGCCAAAATCCGCTTAGCCGCCGCTTACCGAAAACGCAACCTGGGCAAACATTTCAACATCACCCTGCGCGAAGCCCGGCAAAGCCGCGAACAACAACCCTGGCGACACGCCGATTATTACCACGACCTCAACCTCGTGGAATGGGAGCGCTACCAGTTCGACACCCTCACACTTCGCACCGAAGTGTTCAACCTGCAAGCCACTTCGGATTTGATGGATACCGCTTTTATGGGGCGCAAACTGCGCTTGGCTTGCCTGGTCGCCTCCCACCAAGCGGTTTTTAAAGCAGAATACCGAATTGGATTGCTCGATGCCGTGTTGTCGCACGCGGAGACGGAACACCTGCTGGATACGCCTGCGGTGGGCTTGTACTATTTCTGCTATAAGTTTCAGACGGACCTCGCTGGGGCCGAGCAGCATTTTGAGCGGTTCCGGGTCATGCTCCAAACCCATGCAGAGGCTTTCCCAGCGGATGAGTTGCGCACGCTTTACCTCCTGGCCATCAACTTCGGCATCAAAAAAATCAATCAATCCGCCGAAGGATGGATCCGCGCCACCCTTGATTTGTACCAAGGGGCTTTGTCGCGCAATTTGCTTCTGGAAAACGGACAGATTTCGCGTTTTGCCTTCAACAACATCATCACCATCGCGCTTAGGGTAGGGGAGTTGGATTGGGTGGAACGATTCATCCTTGAACACAAAAACCTGCTCGAACGCCAGTGGCGCGAAGCCACCGCCAGCCTGGGCCTCGCCCGGGTAGCCTACGCCCGCCGCGATTTCAAAACCGCCCTGCTCAACCTGCAACGCTCGGATTACAAAGACTTGCTCAACAACCTGGCTGCCAAGACCTTACAACTCAAAATCTTCTACGAAGCCTCCGAATTCGACTTGCTTGAAAATCACCTGAAAGGCATGAAAAACTACATCCGCCGACATACCAGCATCGGCTACCACCGCACGAATTTTGGGCTGATTGTTGCCTATACCCAGCAATTGATGGCCCTGGATTTCAAAAAAACGGAGTCCGTGGAAGCACTCCGAATGGCCATTGCCGCAGAGGAAATTTTGACGGAAAAAGAATGGTTGTTGGAGCAGTTGTAGCGTAGCATGACGGTATCGGTGCGATGCACCTCCCATTTATTCATGGCGATTCTACTACAGACGTTACGCCGCGCTGCGGCTTTTTGCCACGTTTTTCATCCATTAGCCAATAGGCAATCGGAGAGTGTTTTACGGGCCAGACACTATCTTTGCTTATAAAACTACCCACCATGAAGCACCTTTTATACCTCCTTTTGCCATTGCTCCCGGCATTGGCCCCCGCCCAAACCAAACCACCTTTTGAATATTCGGAGCTGCCCGACGACCCCTACCACCACATTCCCCGTGCGGGCAGGGCCACCTCGACTCCTTACCGACTGGAGGGCTCCGGTTTTACCATCCGACAGGTCAACGTGGATGATGCCG
>JALHPW010000397.1 GCA_022842255.1 Saprospiraceae bacterium
ATCCTTGAGCATCAGGTAAATCCTGATACTAGCCGCTTCCCAGCGAAAGCGGGTTGCGGGCGCCGGAACAGAGTTCCGGCGTACTGCCATGTGAAATCCCTCAACCCCTATCCAGCGAAATTGAATTGCGACTGGATTGTCTACCTCAGGCTGGTCCCAAATTTTTATGAACGCCCGAAATGGTGTGAAGCCAGGCGGTGACCTTCAAGTCACCGCCTGGCTTTTTCCGGAGCGCCCGTGGAATCTTAGATTGGATTGAGAATCCTGGCAAATCCTTGAGCATCAAGCAAATCCTGATACAAGCTGCTTCCTAACGAAAATAGATTCCCTAGGCAAGGGAGAGAGCCTCGTGGTCGCCCGGCCATGCGGATCGGAGTTGCAGCCGACCAGAGAGAAGATACGTGATTGGGGTTGTTTCCTTCCTTTGCTTGGTGGCCCCCAACCCCTGAAAAGGGGCGGGGCCTGTGGGGCTTGGGTTTTGTTTTCAAATGACTGTAATGACTGATGTGGATGACTGAAGTGCCGATAATTTTCTAGTTCTTTGGTCTATGTTGTCATCGCTGGGGTAATCGGCCTTCAGCATAGAAAGATTTCGGGGCCCAAGCTCCCCAGGCCCCGCCCCCCTTCAGGGGTTGGGGGCCAACACGCGGGAACAAAAACACCCACCTCCACGCAATAATTAGCGTGACGGTATCAAAATATGGCCCGGCCAAGCAAGAGGGCTGCCCTTCGTTGAAATCATCCGCTTTTAAACTGGTGGCACGACTTCAAATCCTGCCACCAGCAGTTTACTTCATCACAATGGTAGTATCCCGGTCATACACCAAGGGCGCAAAAATGCCCACCGGATTGGCCGAGCCGCGCACATTGCTTTTGATAGGGGAGGGCTGGGCAAACGGGTTGAGGTTGCCCACTACGGCCAAATCCACGCTTTCCTTGAAATCATAATAATCTCGGGTAACGTGAAAAATGGTGTTAAACACTGTGTCGCCCTCCTTCAGTTCGTACCCCGTGCCAAAGGCAATGAGGGCCGTCTGGGAAAAACGGTCGGTCACCAAAAAATCCTGGTCCGGAAAACTGTCTAAAGAACTGTAATTCAACAACCTGCGGTAAAAATTTTCCTCGCTTTGGTCGTCCGTGATGTAGGTCAACATCCGCGCCAGGGTGTCCAGTTCGGGGTTGAATTCCACCACCACGCTGTCAATTGGAACCACGGAAAGCATCGTAGTGGTGCCCGTGATTTCGCCGCCATCCGCCAATCGGATATTGAGTACAAATTCCGTCCCCGGAGTGCCCGGCACCAGATTTTGGCCCACGTAGTTGTAAACCTTGAGCGGGTTGGTCACGATGGTGAGCTGGTTTTTCAGGGTGTCCGTTTGGCCATTGTAGGTGATGGTGACCAGTGCCCCTTCCAACAGGGCATTTTGGATAAAATTAGAGCTCAATCCGAGGGTGTCAAAAAAAGCATAGCTCCGCGTCAGGAGCATCCGGAAAGGTTTTCCGGGTTCCAGATAACATTCCACCACAGGCTGGCGATCGTAGTCGGGCAGGTCGATTTCTACGTCCTTAGTGAGGTTGCAGGAGACCAAAAAGGTGATGGCCAAAACGGGCAGTATTTCTTTTAAGATGTTGATTTTCATTGTATTGTGTTTTTTGCCACGGATTGCAAGAATTGGCACTAATTGATTCGTGAAAATTCGTGCAATTCGTGGCTATTATTTGCGCACTTCGCGGCTATTGTTTGTGAAATTCGCGGCTATTAATCTCAGTGTGAATCCGAGTTGTCAGTGGCTAAAATTTGAAATTCCAAGTCAAACTAGGCAGAATCGGAAACAAGGACACCTGTCTAGCCTTGATTTCAAAAGGCACCTCGCCCAGCGGGGTAGGCTGTGTTTCCACCGCGATGGTGATGAAATAAGGGTTGCGCCGGTCGGTAGCATTGTACACGCTGAGGGTCAAGTCGTTTTCCAGCCCGTTTTTTCGTTTCCACTTGTACACAATGCCGAGGTCGGTACGGGTGTAGGCGGGGTAGCGGAATGTATTGCGCGGACCATAAATCGGTACCACAAATTGCGGCTGTGCCCCCGGGAAATCGGTAAACGAAGCCCGACCGCTTGGCAACCAGGCTGGATAACCAGAAGTGTACACGAAGGTGGCGGTGATTTGCAGGGATTTGTCCTTGCCCTTTTTCTTCCATTTGTGGGCATCCCAAAGCGCTACCACGCTCAGGTTGTGACGCGTGTCGTGCCGTGGCGGAAACCATGCCCCGTTGTCGATTTCCGGGAAGTCGCCTTTTCTCACCCAAGCAAGGGTGTAGCCAATCCAGCCAGTGAGCCGACCTTCCTTTTTTTCGATTTCCAGTTCGAGCGGGGAGTAGGCGTAGGCGCGGCCAATGGCGAGTTCGTTTTCAAGGTCGTTGTTGCCAAATAACTCAGCGCCATCCTTAAAATCCACCGAATTCTGCATCCACTTGTACCAAGCTTCCCAGGTCACAAGTATTTGGTCGCCAATGAGATAGGAGGTCCCAACCGCGATTTGGTCGCTTATTTCCGGCTTCACGCCTTCTGTGGTTGGGTACCAAATGTCGGTCGGAAGCGAAAGCCCGCTGCTGGCAAGCAAATGCACGTATTGGTTCATCCGCGCATAGGAGGCTTTGAAGGAAAGGCGTTTGTTGACCTCGTAATTCGCCGCCGCGCGGGGTTCAATATTGGCGTAAAAAGCAGGGTCGTTTTGCCACATCGAAAGCCTCAATCCATAACTCAATTTCAAACGGTCGAAGGCCCATTCATCAGCGGCGTAGGCACCGTATTCCCAGCCATCGTAGTCGCGACCGGATTCGAAGCGCACACGTCCATCGTCGCTGCCAGCTTTGAGTCGGGCGGTGATGAAATCGTGGTAGGTAACGTTGGCTCCAAACCGCACGGTGTGGCTGTTGTTGGGTTGCCAGTAAAAATCGACCTTGGTATTGGCGTCTTTTACATTGCTGCCCAGGCTAAAGGAGAAGCCCTGCAATTCGTTCTGGATTTTGTAGCGGTAATCCGAGAAGGTGAACGTGGTATTGGCGAATAAGGTAGGGCCAAAAACGTGGTTCCAACGCGCCGTCCCGGTGGCATTACCCCAGTCGAAACGGAAATCGAACGTAGGGTCTTTAAATGTAAAAACATCGCGCCCGAAATAACCGCTCAAAAACAAACGGTCCTTGGGCGATAGCGTGAAATTCACCTTGGTATTCAGGTCATAGAAAAAGTAGCGCGGGATTTTGTTGTAATCCGGGGTGTTTTCATTGGCCTTGTTGATTTGCTCTGTGATGATATCGGCATAGGTCCGCCGACCGCTGATGATAAACGAGGATTTGTCCTTTTGAATGGGGCCTTCCAGGGTCAAACGGCTGGAAATGAGGCCAATACCGCCTGTCCCGCTCAGTTTTTTGCTGTTTCCTTCTTTCATCCGTACGTCAATTACCGACGATAGGCGCCCGCCGTATTGCGCCGGAAAACCACCTTTGTACACTTTCAAATCCTTCACAGCGTCAGAATTGAAGGTACTGAAAAAGCCAAAGAGGTGATTGGCGTTGTACACCACGGCCTCGTCGAGCACGATAAGATTTTGGTCGTTGTTGCCGCCGCGTACAAACAGCCCGGTGGTGCCTTCAGAGCCCGGGGTGATACCTGGTTTGAGTTGCAGGATTTTGATGATGTCGGTTTCGCCAAAAAGTGCCGGTAGGGCCTTTACCTCGCGGGTGGAGATGGTGGAAACCGACATTTCAGTGCTTTTCCGTTTTTCGTCGAGGGCATTGGCTTTAATGACCACTTCTTCGAGTACGGAGCCTACTGGCATCAGTTGGATGTCCAATTTGACCGAACCCCTAGGTACTACCTTGAGTGTTTGGGTTTGGTAGCCTATGTAGGCGAAGCGCAATTCGACGGAGTCGTTTCCTTCAGGTAAGGTGAGGGAGAAAAAGCCGTATTCGTTGCTGGCATTGCCTTTGCCGAGTCCGGGGGCCTGGACGGTGGCGCCGATGAGGGTTTCCCCGTTTTGGCCGTCGCGAAGTGTTCCGCTGACGGTTGCATTTTGGGCAGCGCCAAGCAAGGGGAACAGCAATAGAAGGAGTGGGGATAGAAAGGAGTAGTTCATGTGTAAACGCCGGAGCCTTGGCGAAGGAGGGTTTTTGTTTTAAAATATATAAAATACAAGCCTCAAAACAGGGGCTTTGAAACTTTGTTCTGCAAAGGGCGTAAAAGGGAAGCTGTTTTGGAATTTGATTCGACCAAGTGCCAGAACGCCTCGATTTTTTGCGGATTTTGGAGACCGTCCAATTTCGGTTTCGGTGGTTTTGTTTTGTGGTGGATACAACGAAGCGGGGCAAACCAAATTTTCTAGGGAAGCATGGTTTCAACCAACGGCAGGAATGTTTCAATGAATGGGGCTGAATGCAGGGCTTGCAGCCATCTCTAACTTCAAATAACCTCTAAAGCTGCGGTAACACATTTCATGTTCTAAAAAATATTTTTACAAAACATTTTGTTGTTAAACACAACTTGTTTATTTTTGTGGCGTCTTTTGTAAGAACACAAGTGTCACAAAACAAATTGGTTATGCCACAACTTGAAGTTTTTGAAAGCAAAAAAGGCACAAAGGTCGTAGCCGCCTCCAACTTGCATTCCTCGCTCAAATTGCCTGTCCGGCAATATGGCACCCAAATCCGCCGCTGGTTGCGCGACGTGTATGAGTTTGGGGACGGAATTCGCAAGCCGCAGCCTTACCGGGATTTTGCCAAGCGCCCGCGTCCGGGTGAGCCGTTGGAAGATTTTTACCTCACCCTCGAGTTGGCCAAGCTCATTGCCTTGCGTACCAACAGCAAGGACAAACTCAAATATGCGCGTTTGCTGGATGTTTTTGCCCACAACGGTCAAATGAACCTGTTCGCTTAAGGCGCGCGAAAAAATAATTTACCCTTGGTTTTCGCCTCATTTTCAAGGGGTTCGATGCGAAATTGATTTCGCAACCCCTGTGCTTTGTGCATTTTTGTGCCGTCGCAACATCATTGCGCCCAAATTCAGTTCACCAAATATTCTGACCGATGCGCACAGCACAATTTGTTCCTTATTTCCCAACCTTGGTCTTTTCACGCGCCCTTCTTTTGTCTGCAGTGTGGACCACACTTTGCCTGTTCCTTTCCCTCACACTTGCTGCCGATAACCGGGTTTCTCCCCTGATTTCCGAAGTAACGGTTTATCGCTCGGGCGC
>JALHPW010000398.1 GCA_022842255.1 Saprospiraceae bacterium
TACCCATGAGGTTGATAACACCACCGCCATCAGAATCACCGTCGAGCAAAAGCACTGCGATGATATCGTTGGATGGGTTGCCAGAATAAACAGAGTCAATGTTGGCGATACCAAACGTAGCGTGTGTAGCAACACCACCGTTCGGGCCAGTCAGTGCCAAACCACCAATTTGGTAGTTGAACGGCTTGTCGCCCGTGATGAACAGGTCATTGCGGTCTGCACCACCATCCAACTGAAGTTCGAGGTTGTCGGTAGCGAAGGTGTACGGGGTGATAGCAAAAGTACGTGAAAGCGAATCACGCTTTTCGTTGTACTTGTTGTTCGTCAACACTACCGTGTACTCACCCACCACAGCTGGTGGAAGGTATGGGTCCATGTTCAAAAACACTTCCTCTCCTGGTAGCAACTCCGGCATAGCCGTGGTGTAGGAGTAGGAGTAGCCGTTCGGGCCCGTGATGTCTGCCTTCATCACCAAATCAGTGATTGGGTCTACTTCACGGTTGATGAAACGGCAGCCAATAGAACCCAGGGAATCTACCTGCGATACCGGAGTAGCATAATGGTAAGCTGCATAACCCTGGAAAGAACGTGGGAGCAGGAAGCAAACCTCTGCATTTCCGGCATTAATCAATGGCGTCATTTGGTCGCGTACTGTGCGGGAGCCAAACACCATAGGAATGGTAACTCCAGCGCCTACGGCACCTTCACCCATGTTGATTACGGTGCAGGCATCTTCAGTGGCAGTCAGGTTGTGGTTGAAGACAATCACTGCAATAGCACCAGCCTGTTGCGCCCAGAGCGCTTTACGGCCAAATTCGCAAACACCACGGCTCAGGGCTACAATTTTGCCGGTGTAGTCGTTCACGATGGTATCGCAGCAGATAGAGTCGGGTGTGATGTCATACGCCCAAACGATGGGGGCGCAAAACTCGGCATCTACACTGCCAGCCCATGCATCTGTACCGTTGATTTCGCAAGCTACCTGGCTGTATTCCAAAACGGAACCGTTAGCGCCGGTAACACGGAGAATAAAATTGTCGTCTTGGCTTCCTTGGGCATTCATGGTTTGAGCCGCCCCAAAAATGCAGGCGAGCACGAGGAGAAAGTTCGAAAGTTTGATCATAACAAAAAGAGCAGGTTAAGTTTGACTTGAAATGTTAAACGACAAAGATAAGGCCTTAGGCAAGTTTCCTGTTTCTTTTATCGCGACTTTTTGGATTTTGACCTTCCACTTGGACCTCAGCTGGGGCTTTAGTCAGCCCTAAAAAAACCCTGGCGTGCCGTGACCAAAATGCCACGATACGCCAGGTACTGGTTCAAAATCAATAGCTCCAATTAGTGGCAAACCACGATTTTTTTCATCGTAGATCCTTCTGCAGAGCGAATCCAAAGGTAATAAACGCCCGAAGCAAGGTTCTTGACATCTAGGTTCATCACGCCGTTTTGAATGTTCTTTTCCACCTGCGAGCCGGTTACCAATTTACCCCTTCCATCCAAAATAGAAACGGCTACGGAAGGGTTCACGGCGTCCAATTTAAGTTCAAGATTGACGAACTCGTTGGCTGGATTTGGGGTGATGTTGATTTTGGAATCTGCCAAAACATTGGGTTCCACGGTCTTAACACCGGGTACAAAACCGTCCAACTGAAGTCGTTGTATCACGATGGCGCCATCCCAGCCGCCACCATACAATTGGCCAAATTCCAAAGGCGTGGTTGGATACGTGTCGAATGACGCATAATTCACATCCAATGAGTTGCCAAAACGAACACAACGGCCCGTTCCAGCCTCCAAACCATCGTAATAAAGCGAAATGTAATAGGCTTGGTTCGCCTCCAATTCCACACCGTTTTCTCCAGTAATGAGGTCGGTGAGCGGAACGTGAATCAGCTTGTCGTTCTCATCGTTTGCGGTCATTTCGTAATCAACATAACTGAGCAGGCCAGCAGCCATGTCCCCAAAAGTCGAGGTGGCAGCAGTCAATTCACCATCGCCATCGCCATCCACATCAGCTTTATAAAGGCCTATCCCGATGATATTGGCTGTAGGGTTATTGTCCACATACACCGAATCGATATTGGAGATGGCAAAAGTGGCATAGGTGGCCTTAGCTGGTGCATCGCCGGTCAGCACAAGGCCGCCACTCTGGATTTTAAACCCAGCATTCTCAAAGTCCAGATTGCTTGGACCTATCCCACCCGGGTCAATCACCAGGTTATCCGTTGCAAACGTGTAGTCGGTATGTTCAAAATAGCTGTACACAGTGTCTATCGACTCGCTGTATTTGTCGTTGGTGAACCGAACTGTCCATTTACCCTTCATTGGAGGGGCATAATAAGGCGGAAAAATGATAAAAGAATCCACACTTGGCTCACTCACCGGCATGTTGTAGACCATGGTGCCGTGTAAGGCGCCACTTGGGTCAAAGATTTCAGCCTTAACATTTACATCGGTTTGGGTAGCCAAAGAACGGTTGTTGTAAAGCACCGTGATGGCCGCCATCGTATCCACTTGGCTCAAAGGCGTAGCATACATGGAAGCAGAGGTAGGGGTTGACATCCGTGGGAAAGCGAAACAAATGTTCACCGCTTCGCCCGCGGCCAGGGCGCCATCAATGGCTTCAGCCGTTTGGCGCTCCAGGAATACCGCTGGAATATTTACCGCAGAGGCACTATCGCCGCCTGCCATGCCACCAAACAGCAATGTTCCAGAATAGGTCGAACATGGACCGTCCGCTGCATTGCCGTAATTGTTCAGCACAATACAGGCAATGGCGCCTCTTTCTTGTGCGTGGTACATCTTGAGGCTGAAGTTGCAGCCTCCCCGACGCATGAGCGCGAATTTGCCCGTGAGGTCTTTGACCCCTGGGGTGCAACCCAAGGAATCGTCCGCCCAAACCACATCGCCACAGAGGTCTTCCGTCAGGCTAACCCCATATGGCTCCGAAGTGCCCGCGGTGAAGGATTGACCGACCCATTGGCAAACACCTTCATCAAAACCATGGAAAATGGTTTGCGCAATGCTTGCCGGGGAAGTAATCTGGACAACGAATCCATCGTCGTCGGTGCCTTGTTCGCCTTGGGCGTTCAGGGTTTGTGCCGCTCCAAACAAGCAGCAGAGCAACAGTAGGTAGTTGAAAATTTTGTTCATAACTTAAAAAAGAGCAGGTCAGTGACCGTTTACATTGTGAACGGCAAAGATAGTTGCCGCTGAAAATTACCTTCCTACTTTAAGGTGTTTTGGACAGTTTTTTACATTCAAGGCAAAAAGCTTTGCCCCAAAACTCCTTGAATTCATATTTTTATGCTGTTTTTTGCCCTCTCTTTTTAGGCATTTTTTCTTTTCATCTTTTTTCCAAACAAATTACACCATGTTAAACAAGTACCTGTTTTCAGCACTCGTGCTACTGGTAACCATGTCTGCGACTGCGCAAAACAGCGCCCGCAAGCCATTGGCCAAAGTCCCGAATCTTCAGCCCATGCCTTACGAAAAGGGCACACTTGCGCTGGAGACCTATACCCCTGAAATTGAAGCTCCGCACGAAATGGTGGCTAGCAACCGCAATGCAGAAGAAATTGTGGGCGTGACCCGCTGGGATGCGCACGGTTACGGATGTGTCCCTTCCCGGGTCTATTACAAACCCAATGGCGATCCTACTGCTACCTGGACCCATGCCATTGACGGAACCAATGCCTTCCCGGAACGTGGTACCGCCTATAGTAGCCGCTCGGGTGGCGCATGGTCAGCTGTAACAGACAGAATCGAAAGCGTGCGTTCTGGCTTCCCTTCTTCCAGCATCCTGAGCGATGGTACAGAAGTCAACATTGCCCATACGACCGTTACCTCTCCCTACCGTCTGATCTTTTTACGCCGGGCGGCAGGTGAAACTGCCTGGACAGAAAGTTTCCTTGAAATGCCCGCTGGTATCGGTTGTCTTTGGCCACACTTAATCGTTGGTGGTCCTGATGGCAAAACGGTGCATGTCATTGCCATCACCACCCCAATCGCGAATACAGGAGTAGCCTATGAAGGGGTAAACGGCCATATCCTGTACTGGCGCTCTACCGATGGCGGGTTGAACTGGGACAAAAAATTTGTGAAAATCCCGGGACTTGACAACACCAAGTTCACTGCACATGCTGCAGACGAATACGCCATTGATGCCAACGGCAGTACCGTAGGTGTTGCAGTATTCCCCGCCTGGAACGATTTGTTGGTTTTCAAATCCTATGACAATGGCGACAGCTGGGAAACCATCACAGCACGCGATTTCCCGGATGCACTGGAAAACTACGCAGGCGCCGAAGGCGAGTCCTACACAATCGATGACGTGGGTGTTATTGACCCAGATGCCCCAGACTCTTTGGCAGTCTTCAACTCGGATGGTTCCGGCAATATGCTGATTGATGACAATGGTGAAGTCCACCTGTTTTTTGGTCAGATGTACTATGTCGATGTGGATGTTGCAGCAGGTACCTCGTATTATCCTGGTATGAACGGCTTGATTCATTGGAAAGAATCTTTTGGGACGGATACCTATCAGGTTATGACAGGTGCCTTGGACTATGATGGGGATGGTCAGTTGGCAGTAGCAAGCATTAACGACATCGCGCCTTATTTTATCAGCCTTTCCAGCATGCCATCCTCCGGAGCAGACGCAAATGGCAATATCTATGTGGGTTATGCTGCATTGCACGAACTTTATAGAAGCTCCAACGCCAATTTGCAGTTTTTCCGCCATGTGTACGTTATCAAGTCCACAGACAATGGTGAAAGTTGGGGTGAGCCCTTGGACCTGATTTCTCATCCCTATATCTCCGATACCGTGCTGATTCCATTTGTAGAATCCGTTTACCCCATGCTTCCTCGCCATTTCGGCAACAACGTAGGGCTTGTATATCAGCAGGACTACGACCCTGGCATACAAGTTTTTGGTCAAACCCACCCTTATGTAGACAACAATCTCCTTTGGGTTGAAGTTGACCCACAAAACATTCCCGGCACATCCGGAACGTTCACACCCGCCAAGCCAAACCCTGCACTCGCGTTGAGCCTGTCGCCCAACCCGGCTTCGGTAAACGCAACCCTCTCGGCCAACCTTTCCGGTTCGGGCGATGTGTTGGTGGAGGTCATCGACTTTATGGGACGTACAGTTTTCCAAAACAACCTGCCATCGGTGGAGGGTCGTCAATCGATTGTTGTTCCTGTACAAAATTTGTTGGCCGGCACCTATT
>JALHPW010000399.1 GCA_022842255.1 Saprospiraceae bacterium
GTGCTCTTCCGATCTTCAGATGAACGAACCACCAGGCGCCCGTGCCCGTGTGGCCCTTTCCGGTCTTACCATGGCCGAATATTTCCGCGACGGCGACTTAAAAGACCCTTCTGGCGGTCGCGATATCCTGTTCTTCGTAGACAATATCTTCCGTTTCACCCAGGCAGGTTCTGAGGTATCGGCGCTTTTGGGTCGTATGCCTTCTGCCGTAGGTTACCAGCCTACCCTGGCTACGGAAATGGGTGTGATGCAAGAGCGTATCACTTCAACCAAGCGTGGTTCTATCACCTCGGTACAAGCGGTATACGTTCCTGCGGATGACTTGACTGACCCGGCTCCAGCAACCACCTTTGCCCACTTGGACGCAACCACGGTATTGGACCGTAAAATCGCTTCCCTGGGTATTTACCCTGCTGTGGACCCCTTGAGCTCCACCTCGCGTATCCTTGACCCGAAAATCATCGGCGACGAGCACTACCGTTGCGCTCAGCGTGTAAAAGCCATCCTTCAGCGCTACAACGAGTTGCAGGACATCATCGCCATCCTCGGTATGGAAGAACTTTCTGACGAAGACAAACTCGTGGTAGGTCGCGCTCGCCGTGTGCAGCGTTTCCTTTCGCAGCCGTTCTTCGTGGCAGAGCAGTTCACCGGTCTGAAAGGCGTTTTGGTTCCAATCGACGAAACCATCCGCGGCTTTAACATGATCATGGACGGCGAACTCGACGAATTGCCGGAAGCAGCTTTCAACCTCGTTGGTACCATCGACGACGCGATTGCCAAAGGCAAGAAAATGCTGGAAGAAGCTTCGAAATAAATCTCTAACGATGAACGATGAGCGATGAACGCAGGTAATGTTCATCGTTCATCGTTCATAATTCATCGTTCAGTATGAATCTGGTTATCCTCAGTCCTGAAAAAGAAATCTTCGCTGGCGAAGTCAAATCGGTAATTGTACCGGGCAGCGAAGGCCAGTTCCAAATGCTGGAAAACCACGCAGCCATCGTATCGTCGTTGAAAAGCGGTGAGGTACGCGTTACCAAAGCCAATGGCGAAAAAGTAACGTTTGCCGTGGACGGCGGTTTTGCCGAATGCCTGCACAATGAGGTTTCAGTGCTGGTATCTGGCGTGAAACAGGTTTGATTACCTTTTTTCGGAAAAACAAAAAGCCCTTCCAGCGATCCTGGAAGGGCTTTTTGTTTTCTTTCTCTGTGCGATCACCTTAAAACGGGTGTAAAGGCAATTGATTTTAGGCTGATCGTTTAGAAGCCCCATGGGCAAATCGCTCCCATTAAACAAAAGCATTCTGCCTTGCTGAAATTACAAGGCCTCTACCTACTCTATAGAAACGAATCGCCCCGCCACCGACATTTCGGGGCAGGGCGACTTTCTTGCTAGAAGTTGGAAAGAATCTTTTACCGGCGCATGCCTTATCGGAGCACGATTTTGCCAGTCGCAACTTGTGTGTTATTTGTTGTGATCTGAAAATGATAGATACCGGCTGGGAGGTTTTTGCGTTCAAAACGGAATTGTTTTCCAGAAAAACGCTCGCTTGAAACCAACTGACCCAGGTTGTTGGAAAGTTCAAACCTTCCCGCAGTCACCAAATCCTTCAAGTCAAACATCACAGCATCCGAAGCAGGGTTTGGATAAGCACGCAGCAGTCCGCTGTTCTCCAGTTGATCGGTGCTGACGCTCACGAAGTGGGTACCGATGGTATGCCAGGTCGTATTGGTGATAACTGGTTCGTTGTAGTCGAAATAGATGGCGGCGCTGTTTTCAATTTTTGTTCCGTCTACCAGGTCTGGGTTTTGCGCTATACGGAATTTGATAAAGCCATTGGAACCAGCTTGGTTTACATTGGAGTCGGGCAGCAAAATGTCCTCAAACGTGAAGCGCAGGATACCACCCTCCAACAAGGCAAATTCCATGGGGTGGCTCGCTACGAGCACGCGCACGCTGGAAGCATCGAGGGCGGTTGGAAGTGTATCCAGCACGACGACCAGGAATGCCGTATCAGTACCCGTGTTTTGGAAACGGATGAGGTATTCGATATCGGTATTTGCCTTGATAAAGTGCTCATTACCATATCCTTCTGGGAAACCTTGCTTGTCGTTTGGATCGAAAGAGCCGATGTTTTCCTGACAATCCAGGGCTTCAAACGGATCGGCATCGCTGAGCGGGAACATGTTGACCAACCCCGGGTTGTTGATGCCGCCGCAGCCTTCCAGGGCTACTGCCTGGGGGCCGCCCCAAGGGTGAAGTGGCTCTTCCTGGGCTTCTAAGCGCCAGGTGCTTCCGTTGGCTAGTTGGCTGAAATTGAGGGTTTCACCAACACCCAATTGGAAGGTGCCTTCTTGACGCATTACCACATCTTCCACTACTACAAATTCAAGGATTTCGGTCATGCTGGCATCGCCTACGTTGGTGATGGCAAAACGAACCGAATCGCCATCGCAAGTGGCATTTACTTCCACATCGGCGCCGCTCCAGTTGGAATTGGCCCCTTTACAATCATCATAAGGGTAAATATGTGCTTCTGTGCAGTGACTCGCCCCTAATTGAGCATCGCAGGAAATGGCAAAACCGATGGTAAAACTCACACATTCGCCAGCAGGCAAATCACCGATTGGAAAGGAATAGGTATTGCCACTCACAAGGGTTCCGGGAATGGAACTGGTTTGATACACAAAATAATCATCGAGTGAAACTTCTACATAAGCATCGGGAGCGGTTGCACTGCTAAGATTGCAGGCTTGCACCGTGTACTGGTTGTTTTCATTGCAGCGGCGCAGGCGAGCAGTGGCTACACCTACGGAAAGTAAACCGCAACGCTGTTCCAGGTGAACCGGGATATCCTGTGTGACAGTCTCCCCGATTACGGCGTGGATGGTGTATTCTGACTGACAGTTTTGACCAAAATTGGAGGAAGTGACCAGCGTAACAATGGCCGTTGTATCAAAACCACTAAGGGTAAGTTCGTAAGCTCCGTTGGCATCCGTGGTGGTCTCGGAGACAATCCCCGTTACCGTACCCGTAACACGTACCACCCAATCCTGGAGCAGCGGTTCACCCGCATTGTAGGCACAGTTTGCGGTGGAGTCGGAAAAGACCGTGCCTTGTACAGCCACGAAGAATGTGTCAATGATTTTGATGATTTGTTTGTACTGATAAGCATTGACGCCGGTGTTCCAAAACGTGGAGTAGTCGGTAGGGGTTGAGTCGTTTGGGTTGATTTTCACCACTGACGGAGCCCAGGGTGAAGGGGTTCCAGGAGCAGAAACGACGGGGCCAGGCAGGTTAGCTGGGTGGTTGGTCGGGCTGACCGGAGTGGGGTTGGGCACCGTGGTAACGGGCAGCAGGGGATCGTAGGTACACCAGTTGATGACCGTCCAGTTGCGTTCAATCTTATAGTCGCAATCTGGTTGATTCGTGAATATTTGATCATCATACGAGATTCCAATCAATTCGCAGTCAACATTGGAAGTAGAAGGCTCTCCATAAAAACCAGTGGGCGACTCCACGGACGTAATCACATCGTTTGGAAAGCGGACGTAGTAATTCTGCACATAATTGACCACAATGGTTTGCATGGCCATTGATACGCCCAAGGTGCTGGAGTTGCCACTACAGTCGAACGCCTGAAACACACGGGTGATCGTACCGGTATTGCAGATGTTGTTGAACTGTGTGTAGTTTGTGGTAACCAATACCGTGTCAATGCAACAATTGTCGTTGACCGTAGCGGTGCCATAGGCGGCAAAGGTAGGGTCGAGGGTTTCGCAGGTCACGGTCACGTTGGCGGGGGCTTGGAGGACAGGGGCTGTTTTGTCCTCCACCGTAACGGTTGTCAAACACTCGGTAAAGTTGCCGGAGCAATCATTGACGCGCAAGGACACGACTAAAGAGGTACCAATGTCGGCACAACAAAAAGTGACGGTCGGACCATATGCGTCGGGAATGCCATCGCTGTCGCAAGGGCCATCGACTACTCTTTTGATTTCAAAGGCGCCCAAACAGCAATCATCGGATGAACCATCATTAAATGTAGCGGCCATTACAATGGCGGTACCATCATTGGTCAGTGCCACGGCGGTAAATTCATCGCAAACAGCTGTTGGCGGGGTGATGTCCGGATTACATTGAGCATACAGTTCTGGCGCAAATAGGAGCAGCGCCGCAAATAACATTGCCGCACGCCAAGTCCGAGATGAGAAAAAATGTGCCATAGGATTAGATTTTTTTACTAGAGATATGGGTGATGAGTGATTGACCAAGTGGGGGAGAGGGCGCCCTCTGTCAAAAAGGTCAAGAGATATTTTTGACGATACAAAAGTGCGGCGGGAAGTTTCGCCCAACAACATCAAAAAAATCAAATTGTAGAGTATTTTTTAAGCAAATTTGTTTTAATATATTGTAAATCAATTTTTTAAGACTATTTTTATTGAACAGAAGTATAAAATTTTTCAATTTTGGGGCGAAAAAAACTGTTGTTATTTCAACTTTCGGAAAGTTTCAAACTTTCGGAAAGTAAGCGCCCAGCCTCTATCATGGAAAAAAGCACCCTGCTCTCCCTGGTCAGTTCTTTCTCTACTATTGAAATCCGTGAAGCCAAAAAGTTTCTGCAATCTCCATTTTTCAACCAGCGACAAGATGTGATACTGCTTTTTGAGCACCTCGTTTCAGGTGGTAAAACTACCAAAGAAAGCGCTTGGGGGGCGGTTTTTGGCAAAGATGCAAGCTTTGAGGAGCAAAAACTCCGGCTTTTGATGAGTTACCTACATGGTCTGTTGGAACAATATCTATCCGTAAAAGGGTTTATTTCTGACCCACTCGACCCACAGCTTCAACTCGCCACAGCGTACAGGGAACGTAAAATGCCCGCTGCGTTTGAACGGGTGCGCAAAAACCTGGGCAAAACCCTTGAAGCCCATCCCCTGCGCAATGCGGCTTACCATGAGCGTTTGTATCTCCTGGATTGGGAAACGCACCAAGTGATGTACCCGCAAAATCCAACCGACGTCTCGCTGCTCCGCAGTGCCAGCAAATCAGCGGATACCGCCTTTCTTGCCAAAAAGCTCCAGATTGTCTGCTTGCTGACGGCACACCAAACCGTGTACAAATCCGACGCTGAAGGAGGTTGGGAGGAAGAACTGGTGGAACGCGCCGAGCAAGGGGAGTTTGCGGGTTTGCCCGCCATTGCCGTGTACCTGCATTGCTACCGGATGCTGCGA
>JALHPW010000400.1 GCA_022842255.1 Saprospiraceae bacterium
TGCTCTTCCGATCTTGGAAAACGACTGCCGCCTGGTTTCCGAACAAGCGGCACACTGGTACACCCTCAACCACTTGGTGTTTTCGCCCGACGGCCAATTTTTTGCCACTGCGAGTCGCGACAAAACCCTGAAAATCTGGGACGCGGAAACCTTTGAGCTCTTAAAAGTGGTGGATACCCAGCGCTTCGGCGGACACACGCGTTCGGTGAACCGGCTACTTTGGCTTCCCGATTGCCTGGTTTCCTGCGGCGACGATGCCCTGGTTATGTTGTGGGAAATTACTGCACGATAAAAAAGCCGTCCGAACCCTTTGCCTGGTATAAAGGCATCAAAATCAATCCATTGTCAGGGGAAAGAACGGGCCCGTGCACATCGTCGGCCAGATGCTCTCCTTGTTGAATGGGTTGAAAATTGACGTACCCCGGGCGCATTTTAAAGCAATCCTCCGCTTCAATATGGTGTGCGTAGCGAAAACGCACCACTGGTGGCAGGTTTGCCAAAAAGGGAAGTACAAGACTGGCCGTAAAATCCATTAATGCACGGTCGTTTACACATCCAAGGCTGCGCAGACAACGCACAATCGCAATGGCCGAGCGGGTGATGGCGTGAGGGGACTCGTGTTGGCCGGATTCGAAGGCGATGCAAAGCGGAAGGAGATTGATAGATTTGTTGAGTGGCAGATTTGGGGATTCGGTGAAGTGGCCGGTCTTTGCAAATCCCAACAGGGTCCCGCTGATACTATCTTGCAAACCAACAATGGCAGGTGCACCCAGGTGTTGGGCAAGTTGCAGGCTTTCGTCCTCATCGGTCGGAATACTAAACACGCCACCATCTGCGGAAGTAGTATGAAGGTCCAGAAAGACAACTTTTTCCGGGTTCCCGGCTTGGCATTCTGCTTGAATAAGTTCGTAGAGGTGTAGGGTTTCCCGACTTTCGGCCTTCAAGTCTTCCGCCTTGGAGGCTTTTGCTTTTTCTACAAATTCGGCGGTCCAAACCCGGTTGAGGTCCTGTTCCAAAAAGCGTTGGTGGAGCAAGAAGGCCTGCAAATTGCCGATGATGCCGACCAGTTTCCCCCGGAATTGAAAATCAGGGTTATCGCGGCGCTCCAGTTCCAGGGCTTCGAACACCATTTCCAGGGCGCGCACGCCGGCGGGTTCATTGCCATGCAAGGCTCCGATGACGATGAGGAGGGGGCCTGGCAGGGTGCCTTCAAAGGTGTTGATGATACGTTCGGAATGCGTCTGCGACATAGCCCTGCAAAAGTATGGAAAACGAATTTCACAAAGGATTGAATCTCAAGATTGGCAGACAAAGCGCTAAAAGTGCCCTGCGGGTAAACCCCTAAAAACCTGCCCGTAGAAAGCCTGATTTTTAGGTTTTGTTAGCATTTGGCGCCTCGATTATCCACTACATTTCTCTAATGTGACGTTAACTTGGCCTTCACAATCATTCATCTTTATACCTGTTTTTCATGCATAACTTGAAATTCTTACTGCCTTTAGCGTTACTCGCCAGCCTATTTGCTGCTTGCAACAAAGATGGCTTTTTCTCTAACAGTCCTTCGGCCAACGCAGCCTTTGCCGGTCGTGTCATCGACGAAAGTGGTCAGCCCATTTCCGGTGCACAAGTACGGGTAGGTGGCGAACTGGTTACCACCGACGAAAACGGTGTGTTTCGACTCCAGCCCATGCGCCTTTCTGCCGACGATGCGAAATTGATGGTCACCAAGATTGGCTACTTCGAGTTTAGCCGCGCCTATTATGTCGAAGACGATGCCCTGCAAATCGTGACGATTCAGTTGCTTCGCAAAGAACAAACCGGCACTGTAAACGGTGCAGCGGGCGGAACACTTGAACTGCCTAGTGGCGCAAGCCTGGTATTCCCGGCCGGGGCCTTCGTCGATGAACGCAACAATGCTTACAATGGTACTGTGCGTATCTACGCTCGCCGACTCGACCAGTCTTCCCCTGACTTTTCGATGAACATGCCCGGCGATTTGCGCGGCATCAACCAGTCTGGCGAACAACAAGCCCTCGGCAACTACGGCATGGTGGGCGTGGAATTGCAAGGCCAGGGTGGACAAGAACTTCGCATCCGCGAGGGCAGCGAAGTGGAAATCCACTTGCCCATCAGTGCGGCGCAATTTGCAAATGCACCCTCGGAAATCACTCTCTGGCACTACGATGTTGAACAAGCGCGCTGGTTGGAAGAAGGAACGGCGCAACGGGTTGGGAATGAATACGTCGGGCGCGTAAAACACTTCTCTTTCTGGAGCTTTAGTACCGCTTTTAACCTCATTCAGTTGGATGGTAAGGTCTATTTGGTAGACGACCAACACCCTATGAAAGGCGCGGTCGTTCGCCTCATTATGACTTCGGATTCTTCCAGAGCCTATGCAACCACCAATGCAAATGGGGTGTTCAAAGGAGGCGTTCCGTTGGGAGAGCCTTTCATTATGGAAATCCAAAACGAGTGCGGTGAGGTTATTTTCACGCAAAATGTGGGTCCCTTCAACGAACCCTACACCCTCGCGGACATCATCGTGCCCAATAACGGCACCCATACCGTAGAACTCACGGGCCGCTTGCTCGATTGCGCGGGTGCCCCCATCAAAAATGGGTATGCGCAGGTGCTTCTGGGTAATTTCAAATGGGTGGCGTTTACCGGTACAGATGGTACGTTTTCGGTAAGCAAAGTGCGTTGCGATACCAGCGTGGGCACAGGGGTGGTCATTGGTTTTGACCTGCAAAACCTCAAACAAAGCCCGCCGGATACCATTTCAGTGCCACCAAACGCCGTGACAGTGGGCGACCTCGCCGTTTGCGATTCACTTAGCGAGTTTATTAAATTCACGCTCGACAACGATGATTTCGTGATTTCCGTGCCAGTGGGTGGTGTGCTCGACAGCGCGGGGATGTTCACTTACATCAATGGCTACAGCACGGTACAACAGGATGTAGGCATCTCCATGCAGTTTGCCAGCTCAGGTCAGCCGGGCACTTTCACGCTTTCAAACCTATACGTCAATACCAAAACCTGGAACTCGGGCACCAGTGGGGTCACCATCGAAGTGGTAGAGCCCGGTTATGCAATCGGGGACCCGATTTCGGGCACTTTTGACGGCTCTTTCATCGATCAATTCGGCATTACACATACGTTATCGGGGAGTTATCAAGTAAGGAGGGACTGGTAATTTTCCCGATCGATTAACCAATCATTGCGGCACGGCGAAAAGCTGTGCCGCTTTTTTTTTCGCCTGATGCGAATGCCTTGGAAAGTCAGTGTAAAATCCTGCGCTTGCGTTTAAACAGCCATAATTTTTTCAACCCAGCCATCTACCTTCGCGCTCGTCAAAGTTTACAACATGAAAAACAACCTGCTCCCGATTTGTTTCCTGCTCTTGTGGGCTTGTAGCCCCAAACCCTCACAACCTGTTGACATTAAGCCAATTGTGTCTGTTACCGCGCCCTTGGGAGGCAACGAGGCCCTGCAAAATGGTCCCATGCTTGGGTATGTGGAAATGCGGGAAGCCCTGGTGTGGGTGCAGACTAAGACCTTCGCAGGGGTGCAAGTGGAATACTGGGAGCGTGGAAAACCTGAACAAAAATGGCGCACCGACCTGGTGCAGACCTATAAAACCAGCGCGTTTACGGCCAAATGCATCGCTAGCCAATTGGAACCGGGGGTGATCTACGACTATCGGGTAGAAATCAACGGCGACTCGGTACAACTTAACTACCCAACCACTTTTACCACACAACCCTTATGGCAATGGCGGGTAGACCCACCTGCGTTCACACTCGCCACCGGCAGTTGTGCCTATGTCAACGAAACGCAGTTCGACCGCCCCGGTAAACCATACGGCTCTAATTATCAGACTTTTACCCAAATTGCCAATCGCAAGCCCGACCTGATGCTTTGGCTGGGCGACAATGTATATTTTCGCGAGGTGGATTGGTACACCCGCTCCGGGATGCAGCACCGTTACACCCACGACCGGTCCATTTCGGAACTTCAGCCTTTGCTGGCTTCTACCCCACAATATGCCATTTGGGACGACCATGATTACGGTCCCGACGACTCGGACGGCACCTGGGTGCATAAGGAAACGGCTTGGGAAGTATTCCAGGATTTTTGGGGAAACCCAACGTTTGGAGTGAATGGCCAAAAGGGTTGCACCACGAAGTTCCAGTATGCGGATGTGGAGTTTTTCCTGTTGGACAACCGTTATTTCCGCACCCCCAACTATTGCAAAACCTGTCCAGATCGCACACTTTTGGGCCGGGAACAGTTACAATGGTTTCTTTCGTCCCTTGCGGCGAGTCGTGCCCCTTTCAAAATTGTGGCCATTGGAGGACAGGTGTTGACCAGCAGTTCAAACAATGAGACCGCATTCCACTTTTTCCCAGCAGAGCGCGATACCATCCTGAAATTTATTGAACGGGAAAACATCAAAGGGGTCATTTTTCTTACGGGCGACCGGCACTTCAGCGAACTCAGCGCGGTGAAAAACGCCGCCGGCAACTGGGTGTACGACCTTACCGCTTCCCCATTCACTTCCGGAACTTACTCCGATGCACCTACTAAAGAAATCAATGAGTTCCGGGTGCCGGGCACAGCCGTGGGAGAGCATAATTTTGGCCTGTTAAAATTCTTTGGTCCGCGTAAAGCGCGCGAAGTGGAGATTAAAATCATCAACCACGAGGGCAAGGAGATGTGGACGCGGACGTTGGGCTACGATGGGGTGAAATGAGGCAGCCCCCAAACTATTTTTCAGTCTTTGCTTAATATCAGGTCTGACTCTACAAACACTACAAACTCCCAGAATTTCCTAACAAATACTCTCTTACAAGTATGCAAATCATAGGAAATATCTTGCTAATCCTGGCCACCCTTGCTGCCGGTTATTTGTTCAATTTGACGTTTATAAACAAAATGCCATCCGGTGATGCGGGCGTTGGTCACGCCTGGGTTTCCCTGTTTGCCTTCGTCGTGTTTTGGTTGTGTCTGGCATTGGTGGCGGTTGTTTTAGGTAGCATGGGCGCCTTCGAAGGAGTTGCTTTGGGCCGTTTTTCTGGTACAGGGATGTTGGTATTGTGTTTTATAATCATGTTGCTTGGGGCCAACCTTGGTTTGGTTGGCATCCTTCCTTTTGTTCGGTTTTTTGGCTTGATCAGTATGGTTGCCACCCCATTGGTACTGCTGATTGTTTTTG
>JALHPW010000401.1 GCA_022842255.1 Saprospiraceae bacterium
CCTGATTTTCAATTGAAAAAGCAAGATATAAAGCAACGACCTTGATTAGCCATTCATTGGTCCGCCGTCATTCCAAGGGGCACTAATGACCATTGGCACAACGGCGGACCATCCGTTTAATATCATTTTTTCAACATTTAAATATAAAACGATGAACAGAACAACCTTTTTCTCAGCCATTTCCCTTTGCACATTATTGACTGCAGCTTGCCAACAAACCACAGACTCCAAACCAGTTGTACAAGAAGCTCCTAAGCCTGATTTAGCAAAAATGAAAACGGAAATCCAAGCCTTGGAAACCGCTTGGGCCGATGCATCCAATGCCCGTGATGCCGCCGCGATTTTGGCATTTTATGCAGATGATGCGGTTAGTATGTCCGACGATAAGCCGATGTTCGTGGGTAAGGCAGCCATCCAAAAAGACAGTGAAACCTGGTTTGCAAAAAGTGAGGAAGGCTCAAAAATCACCTATGAGGTCATGGATGTGTTCGGCGACGAAAACCTGATTACAGAAACCGGAACAGGCACTGTCAAGGATGCCACTGGCAAGGTGACGTACACCGGCAAATACATGGCTATCTGGCAAAAACGAAATGGCAAATGGATGTGCATCCGGGACATCAGCAATGATGATGCGAAAGAAAAATAATGCTCCATCTAAACTAAAACATCATATCATGCAAAGAAGGACATTCCTCCGCGATTCGGCGCTCCTTGCCTTTAGTGTGGGGGTATTTGGCAACATAAAATGGGATGGTCAAGGATACGTTGGCGAAGACCCAACCACCACGGATGTCCTTGGGCCTCTGTACCGCCCTGGCGCGCCGTTTAAAACGGATTTGGTTCGACCGGGAGATAAGGGCGAAATCCTGCATTTTGGTGGCACCATATTAGGCAAGGACGGCAAAACACCCGTGAAGGGTGCCCTGGTTGAAGTATGGCATTGTGATGAACACGGCGAATATGACAATACCTCGGACGATTATGTGCATCGTGCCGCATTCAAAACCAAGGCGGGTGGAAAATACCAGTTTAGGACCATCTTGCCCGGAAAATACGGTTCCAGACCAGCACATATCCACATGCGTATTTCCGGTCATGCGGAAACGCAAGACCTGGTCACCCAAATCTATTTCAAGGGCGATTCAAACATCTCCGGGGATTCAAGCGCTGCTGACAAACGGCCGTTGAACCATATCCTTGAGTTGTCTGAAAACGATCGAAAAGAGAAGGTTGTACGCTTTGATATCTAGTATTAGGATTGGATGATTTCAGAAACCTTGGATTTAGCCGGGAGGTTCAAGTATTGTAAAAACTCGTTCTTCCTGGCTTCTTTCAAAAAAGCGCCGCCATAGTATGCTGTGATGGTGCTGCTGTTCACGTCCTGCACACCCCTGGAAGAAACGCACAGGTGATGGGCATCCACCACAACCGCCACATCGTCGGTACCGAGAATAGCACAAAGGTGGTTGGCAATCTGCATCGTGAGGCGCTCCTGAACCTGTGGGCGCTTCGCAAAATATTGCACCACTCGGTTCAATTTGGACAAGCCAATCACACTGCCATTGGCAATATAGGCGATGTGGGCCTTCCCAATGATTGGCACAAAATGGTGCTCGCAATTGGAATAGAACGTAATGTCCTTTTCAACCAACATTTCCCGGTAGGCATATTTGTTTTCAAACAAAGCGATTTTGGGCTTGTTTTTGGGGTTTAGGCCACTGAAAATTTCCTGCACGTACATTTTGGCTACACGTTTGGGGGTGCCGCGCAGGCTGTCGTCGGTCAGGTCAAGCCCTAAAGTGAGCATGATTTCGCGAAAATGGTGTTCAATATTGGCCATTTTGGCTTCATCCGACAGCTCGAAGGCGTCTGGGCGCATGGGCGTTTCTAGGGAGGTCATAAGGTGGTCGTCCCCGTAATCGTCATCAGTCAGAAGAAGGGTATTATCGAAAGAATAGCTTGGGTTGCTCATGATGGATGGATCGATGTGATAGATGAGTCACTTTAACCAAGCAGCTTTCGTTTTGTTTATTTTTAGGTCAATAAATATTAAACAAAATAATTGACAAAAACGCAAGCGGCCTACGCTGTCAACCAATTCTGCTTTGCGGTGTTTTAAGCCCTTATGAACAATTTAGTTGGAAAAACAGCCCTCATCACCGGGGGCAGCAAAGGCATCGGCTATGGTATCGCCGAAAGCCTGCTCAAACAAGGCATGAACGTGGCCATTACGAGCCGTCACCAGGAATCAGCCGACACCGCAGCCCATCAACTTGCTGGCATTGGTCCTGGAAAATTGCTAGCCCTAGCGGCCGACGTCCGGGATTTTGATGCTCAAAAAAATGTAGTGGCGAAAACAATCGAGACATTTGGCAGCATCGATGTCTTGGTGGCAAATGCTGGGTTGGGCCATTTTGCCCCCATCGGCTCCCTCACGCCTGAACAATGGCATGAAACCCTGGACACCAACCTGACTGGCGTGTTTTATAGCCTAAAAGCGTCTTTGGAAGCGCTCACCCAATCCAAAGGGTATTTCATCAGCATCGCCAGCTTGGCCGGCACCAATTTCTTTGCCGCAGGTGCTGCGTACAATGCTAGCAAATTTGGTTTGGTAGGCTTTACCCAAGCCGTCATGCTCGATCTGCGCGACGCCGGAATCAAATGTTCCACCATCATGCCGGGTTCGGTAGCTACGCATTTCAACAACCACGAGCCCAACCCGGCCGACGACTGGAAAATCCAGCCCGAAGACCTGGGCCAGATGGTGGTGGACCTGCTCAAAATGAACCCGCGCACCCTCCCTAGTAAAATTGAGGTTCGCCCAAGCCGGCCTCCTAAATAGATTTCAGAAACACCCGAGTTTTCACGTCCCAGTTGGTCTTCGGATTGGCTGGGATGTTTTTTTGTTTGCCGACCTTCCCCTACTTTTGTAAGGCAGCCTTATGTGGCAGGCAGCGCTAATTCAACCCGTAATAATCTAATAATGAACCGATTACTACTACTTACCCTGCTCTGTTTTTTCCAGATTTCCAACCTGAAAGCCCAACTCAACGGAACCTATACCATTGGCGGCGCCAGTCCGAACTTTACCACTTTTGAATCGGCGGCTGCGGCACTTTCCGCTCAAGGAATTTCTGGGAATGTGATTTTCAATGTGCGGCCAGGCACCTATTCCGAGCGGTTTTCCATTTTTCAAATACCCGGATCCAACGTCAATCGGACCGTTACGTTTCAAGCTGAAAACGGCGACAGCAGCAGTGTGCTCCTGCTCAATACGAATGCGACCAGCGGCACCAACTACCTCATCAACCTCCAAAACGTAGGGCAAATCGTCGTCAAACGACTCAGTTTCCAAACCCCAGAAACAGGCGAGTTTTCAAACGCCATTTCACTTTATAACACCCCCAATGTTCGCCTTGAGAACTGTTATTTCAGGGGGAGTTTAAACACCTCTACCTTAAATTCCAATGCTCGAATCTCGGTCATCGTTGCAGGGATTTCTCCGAATTTCAAGGCTACCAACTGTTTTTTCCAGGCGGGTTACCATGCCATTGGGGTTCTGGGTGGACAAAGCCTGGTTTCCCCGGATATCCTGATTGAAAAGAACCGTTTTGTTGGGAGTATCGGGGAGGCTGTTTTGGCCCTTTATGCCCATAAAATAAAGGTACAGCAGAACCTGGTAGATAGTTGTGCCCTGGGATTCAACATCCGTTTTTGCAGCACGGCCGTGGTATTGAACAACCGGATTATTACCACCAGTTATGGCGGTCTATCCCTCTATGAATGTTTTGGCAACAGCAACAACCGGAGCTTGGTAGCCAACAACATGATTTCAATTCTTGGAACCGCGAGTCAGGCCAATGGGGCGCACATTCAAGCCTGCCGGTATCTCGATTTTTTCTATAACAGTCTGAACATCCAGGCTGGGCCTGAACAATCGTACGGTGTTTTTTTATCCAACAGCAGTCGATTCATCCGCATCCAAAACAATTCGGTGGTGGTCTTCGCAGGCGGCACCCCGGTCAAATTGGAAAACGAGCCCAATGAAGTGGAGGTTTTTAGCCATTGCAACCTGTACAATGGTTTGATTATAAACGACTTACCCCCCAATTCAATCAGTAGTAACCCCCAGTATTTTAGCCCTACGGATTTACATGTTACCAGTGCCGTGCTGAATAATTTAGGCACGCCCTTAACGCAGGTTGGCATTGATATCGATGGGGAAATCCGACATGTACAAACCCCCGACATCGGGGCCGACGAATACAGTCCCAACCTGCTTTCTGCTGGCGTGATGGGTTTTGTAAATCCTTCGGCGGACTCGGTGTATTGTTCGGATTTGCCTTTGGAAGTGGTACTTCAAAACACCGGCACCATGCCGCTCACTTCAGTGGTATTGAACATTATCCTGAACGGGGCAGCACAAGCCCCTCAGGAGTGGACGGGCAATTTGCTACCGGGGCAAAACATCCAACTTGGCTTGGGTTTGCTCCCAATCCTCCCGCTGCAAGGCAACACCATCTCGGTGTTTTGTAACGCCCCGAATAACAGCAGCGATCAATTTCAGGCAGACGATACCCTGACCTATGAAAACCTTTACGCGGGTCTTTCTGGCACCTACCGCATTGGTGGCGCAAATCCGGATTTCAACAACTTTACCAGCGCAGTGGAAGCCATACAAAGGGGCGGGCTCTGTGGCAGTGCAACTTTTTGGGTTCAGGATGGCACCTACAGCGAGCAAATCCAGTTGAACGCAATCAAGGGCAGTTCGCCGCAAAACTGGCTAACATTTGTGGGCGAAAGCGGCGACAGCAGCCTGGCAGTTTTGAGTGCGCCCGCCTCCATCAACCTTGCCTTCACCTTGCGCATGGAGGATTGCCGTTTTGTAAAATTCAAAAGCCTGAAAATCAAGCAATTATCCAATACAAACAATACCGCTGCGGTATTCGTAGCTTTTGGTTCAGACATCATTTTTGAAAACTGCCTGATTGAAGGGCATTATGGCAATAGTACCGTTTCGAGTGAATATGCCTTGTCTGCTTTTCCGGATTCCAACCTGACCATTCGCAATTGCCGGATCTGGGGCGCCAAAGCGGGCGCAAGCTTGGTGGGTATCGGCCCCATTAAATACAACCTGGTTTTTGAAAACAATTGGGTGGCGGGAGCTAGTGATGATGGTTTGAACCTGCAAAGATGGCGAAAT
>JALHPW010000402.1 GCA_022842255.1 Saprospiraceae bacterium
ACCAGCATCCCCAACAAACTAGCAGCCAATCCCCAAAGGATAGCCGGTACCTCAAGCAAAACCTGTTTGGTCCCGCTGTATTCGCCCGATTCGGCCAAGGGTGGCAACGACCAATTGGTGGCAAACCACACAAGCAATCCCGCAACCATAGCCGCAATCGCCCCCACGCCCGTGGCTTTTTTCCAATAAAGTCCGGCAATCAATGGCACAAATAAGGAAACCAAACTAAAGGCTGAAGATTCACCGACCAATTCGAAAATATTGTTGCGCGACAGCGCCATAAATCCTGTGACAATCGCCACGCCAACCAATGAAATGCGCATAATCCGTAAAAGTTGCGCATCCGTCACATTGCGGAAAAGTGGCTTTACCAGGTTTTCGCCGATTACGGTGGCTGGCGCCAACATGGCACCGCTACAGGTGCTGAGAATGGCCGAAATCAAGGCCCCAAAAAAGAAAATTTGCATGGCCAATCCGCTGTGCTGGAGCACCATCGTCGGGATAATCATCTGTGCGTCGCCTTCCAACAATTCGGGATAAAGCATCCGGGCGCAATAACAAATGATGAGCGGCAACATGGCTATGGTGAGGTACATGATGGACGACGTATAGCAGGCCCAAACCGATGCGCGTACACTTTTCGCCGCCATAACCCGTTGAAAAACATCCTGTTGCGGCACACTGCCCAGGCCTATGGTCATCCAGGCCGCCACCCAATGTATCGACTCGATGGGCTTGGGATCAGGGAAAAACTGGAAAAAATTGGGTGGTGCAGATTCCACCATTTTTTCAAAGCCGCCTACTTGGGTCACCATACTGACCGCCAAAACCAACAAACCGATGATGATGGCAATGGTTTGTACAAAATCTGTGATGGCCACCGACCACATCCCACCCACGTAGGTGTAAACCACTACCAGGGACGTGCAAAGCAGCACCCCCCATTCGCGTTCCAAGCCACTCACCGCTTCCAAAACAATGGCCAAGGCCACGATTTGCGCCGCAATCCAGCTGAAATAGGAGGGTACCATAAAAATGGCCGATGTCACCTCTGCCGTTTTGCCAAAGCGGATGCGGTAGAAATCGTTGAACGTCAGGATTTTAAGGTTGTACAAGGGTCGCGCGATCAACAGCCCCGCCAAGAACAGGCAAAGTGCCGCTCCAAAGGGGTCTTCAATCACCCCCAGCAACCCGTGTTGGGCGAATTCCGCACCAGCCCCCATGACGGTCTCGGAACCAAACCAGGTGGCGAACAACGCACAGGCGACCAAAAACATGGGCAGGCCCTTTCCTGCCATCACAAAATCGGCGGTCGTTTTTACGCGCCGGGAAGCCCACCAGCCCACCGCCAAGGTACCAAGCAGGTAGAGGGCAATGAAACTGAGCAACAGACCATTTTGCATGAGAAAAATAACAGGGTTTTGAATTTCGGGGCCAAAGGTAACTTGGGTTTGATTTGTTTGAGGGGTTTGGGGCGGGTCTGCCTTAAATCCGTTTGCTAGACCGGCTCAAGGCAAAAGCAATACTTGCACCGCCGAAATAATACCAGTCTTTTTTCTTTGGGTTGCCATTCAGGCTCACCCCATCCAACTTATCGGAAAACACGGGCCGTGCGCCTGCTTCCAATCCTAGCACTATGGTTTCATTCAAGCGGGTACGAATGCCAAATCCGGCAGGCACCAGTATAAAACGTTGTCGCTCAGCGAATTCCGGGAGTGGGGTTGCCGTGACTTGATCAAAATCTGCCAGCGCACCATAGTACTCTACTTTTGAACCGGTAAATGCGGCGCCGAATCCAAGATAGAGGTAAGGTGCCACAAAAAAGCGGTGTACACCCACGTCAGAGTAACGATAAAGACCCAAGGGGTACCATTCCCCGATAGCAGCCAATTCGAGGATATCGGCACCAAAACGAAAGCTTCGCTTTTTCACGTCGGGATCCTTTGCATGGGCATCATCGCCTGAGATGGCTCCCGCAAGCAACTGAAATTTCAGGGCAAATCGGGTGGAATAAAAATAACGGGCGAAGGCGCCATACCCCAAATGGGTTTCAGATATCTGAATGTTCTTTGCTGCCAGGTCGCCGGAGTAATTGGTGGCGCCAAAAACAATTCCCGCCGACCATGCACGTTGTCGGAGCTGGTATCTAGTTTGCGCTACAGCGGATACGGTACAAAAAATCAGTATCCCCAAGAATATATGCTTCATACAACAATCCGGGTTTAATCATTGAAAGGCGGTAACAAACATCTTAAAAGCCCAAAGAAAAACACCCCCGCACTACGGTAGTGAACACTAGGGATTAAGTTTTTCGGTTTTTCCGTACGTCGAAGCTTAACTTTTTACATTTGCGGGGTCTAAACCCCCACGATTTTCAAATCCAGTCATCATGCCTCTCGATCAGCAACACGAACACGACCGCAATGAGATGTCCTTTTTCGACCATATTGCTGAATTGCGCAACCACCTTTTGCGTTCAGCATTGGCCATTGCGATTGTGGGCGTCGTGTGTTTCCTGAATAAGGATTTTGTTTTCAACACCCTCATTTTTGGCCCCAAAAACCCTGATTTTATTACCTACAGGGTGCTTTGTGATTTCTCACACTGGGTAGGCGCCGGAGAATCCATGTGTTTTACCCCACCCGTATTCAACCTGATTGCACGGCAATTGGGCGAGGTATTGATGCAGCATTTATATGTGTCTTTCTGGCTGGGGATCATTGGGGCCTTCCCGTATATTTTTTGGGAGTTCTGGAAATTTGTCAGTCCGGGCCTGCTCGACCAAGAGCGCAAAGCCGTACGGGGCATCGTAGCCATTTGTACCTTCCTTTTTTTGTTGGGTGTTTCTTTCGGCTATTTTATCATCGCCCCTTTTTCCATCAGCTTTTTGGCGGGATACACCTTGGAAGGTTTGGAAGTTTCCCCTACCCTGGATTCGTACGTGACGTACATGACGATGTTTACCTTGCCCACCGGGTTGATTTTTGAGATGCCGATTTTAGCCTATTTTCTGGCCAAAATCGGTTTGGTTGGCCCCGCGTTTTTACGCAGTCAACGTCGGCAAGCCGTTGTGGTCATTTTAATTGTTGCGGCCATCATCACGCCGCCCGATGTGGTATCGCAGACCCTGGTTACCATTCCGCTTTACGGACTGTACGAAGCGAGCATACTGGTTGTGGCCAGGGTTCAGCGCAAGCGTGAAAAAGAAATGGCAGCAGCCGAGCGCGCGGATCGTAGTGTTGTGTTGCGGGATGAGGATTGATGGATATTGTTTGATATTTTGATATTGAGATACTGGGACAATATATCTCAATATCAAAATATCAATTAATATCGCTTTGATATTATGCTAAAATACCTCCTTCGCCGAATCGCACTGACCCTGCCCACCCTGTTGGTCATTTCGCTTTTTGCCTTTTGGTTAGGCAAATGTGCGCCGGGCGACCCCGTGGTCAATGTTTTTGGTGAAGAGAATTTTCAAACCCTGGACCCAGCGCAGCAGGCTGTACGATACCAACTCAACGCAGCCCGATTGGGCATCCACCGACCCACCTTTTACTTCGAACTGAGCACGGCCGCCTATCCGGACACCTTGTGGAAAATTTTCCCGCTCAACCGACGCGCCCGCTTGAAAAAATTGATTGGGCAAACCGGCAACTGGCCTGCAGTAAAAAATTACGACGAAAAGGTTTCCAAACTAATCCGGGCCATAGAATCCATGCCTCCCTCAAATGGTTTGGCCTCCAAATTTAGCCTGGAAGTGCCCGATTTAGTCCGGGCAGATGAATTGGCCCAGGTGGATACTGCCCTGAATCGGTTAAAAGCACTGTCGGTGGAGACCGTGCCGGAATCGCCCATTTCAAGCGCATTACTGGAATTAGACGCTTGCAGAAGAGCCCTACACGAGCAAAAAACACTTGAAAAACTGGAGAAGCCTGCCATTCACTGGCATGGGTTTCAAAACCAGTACCACCAATGGCTCAAAGGTTTTGTGACCGGGAATTTAGGCCTGACCCGGAGAAAAGTGGAAGTCTGGGCCGATTTGCAGGCGAGTTTTATTACCACTATGACAATCAATGGTTTAGCCATTTTTTTGGCTTACCTGATGGCCATTCCTTTTGGGGTAGAGATGGCCCGGAAAAAGGGGCGGTGGATGGATCGTTGGGGAAAACGGAGCCTGGTCTTTTTGTACTCCATGCCCGTATTTTGGCTTGGCGGGCTCTTGATTATGGTGGTCATGAATACCGAATGGGGACGTGCGGCCATTCCTTCACCTTATTTTGACATCCAGGATGCCTGGCAACCGGGTAAAACTTCCTTTGCCGACTGGTGGAGCGCCAATGCTTCTAAATGTATTTTGCCTATCCTGATTTTGACCCTGCACGCGGTGGCCGTTTTGGCGATACAAATGCGAAGTGGGGTGCTGGGTACCTTGAAAGAGGATTACATCCGGACGGCAAGAGCGAAAGGGGTAAGGGAAGAGGAGCTGTATTGGAGCCATGCTTTTCGCAATGCATTATTTCCTATCATCACCATATTTGCGAGTGTGTTGCCCGCTTTGTTCACCGGATCGCTGGTGGTGGAAGCCTTGTTCAATTTTCCGGGTATGGGCAGCAAAACCCTGGAAGCCTATCTAGGAAACGACCTACCCTTGCTTTCGGCCATCATGATGTTGGCCGCATTGCTTACGGTGCTGGGTAGTTTGCTAGCAGACATCTTGTATATGGTAGCTGACCCACGGGTGCGTTTTGCAAAAGAAAACGGCTAACTTTCTGACAATCAGAAAATTAGCCGTTTAGAGAAGAGGTTTCGAGCGGATTCGAACCGCTGTAGCAGCTTTTGCAGAGCTGTGCCTAACCACTCGGCCAGGAAACCTTAGTGCCTTTATGCGCCATCACTTTTTCCAAGGATGTCAAATGCGACGGGCGAAAAGCGGGTGCAAAGAAAAGGGTTTTCTCAGAAAAAAACCAAGTTTTCTGGTTCGATGATTTTTATTTTTCCAAAAAGACGGATTTTCCAGACGCTTCCTACATTTGGGCTGCCTTAACCATGCCCAATTTTTTTGCTACACCCTTTCTCTATTCACATTTTTTAACTGAACACTCATGGGTTCTGCTCTACAATCTTTGGATTACGCTGTTTTCCTGCTCTATTTTGTCATTGTAGCGGGTTATGGTTATTGGATTTACCTAAAAAAGAAATAG
>JALHPW010000403.1 GCA_022842255.1 Saprospiraceae bacterium
GGTTTTAATTAGTATCGCAGTTCTATGACTTCGGTTTCTCCAATTCCTTTGGTGGCGACCACAAAAAATTTCCCAAAATCCGGGTCAGGGATATTGTCAAATTCAAAGCCGCCGCCTTTCAATTGGTTGAGCAGCTGCGGCACAGTGTTCTGATGACCGACAATGAGCAGCTTTTTACCTTGACTGGTCTCGAGTAATTCGACAATCCATTCTTCTTGATTTTCAGGCTGATAGGTCACTACTGGTGGGGTGTGTCCGCGGCGTTGCACAGGCTCTGCGGTGAGCTGGTTGCGGCGGTAAGGGGTAGCGTAAACGGAATCTAAACCTGCCTCAGCCATAATACGGCCCAAACGCTCTGCCCTGGCTTCTCCTTCGGCGGTGAGTCCGGGATCGCGAGGGTCTTCCTTGTCTTTTTCGGCATGTCGAACGCAGAAAATATGCGTCCAGGCAGTATCCCCCCAATGTGGGATGTCCTGCACGGTGCCGTCAGCAAAATGCAATTGACCGTTTTTTACGGCTTTGAGGTAATTGAGCGAGTCCATTTTATGATTTTGACACCCCATCAAAAGGGCGGACAAAGTTGCAGTAAAAAGCAAAATGTAAGTACGCATAGGAGCGGGATTTGTTAAACTGGAAATTTGGGGAGTGCGTCACCCCAGGATTTGCTTACTTGGTGGCTCGAACCACACTTCCTCCATCAAAAAGATGTCCATCAAATCAATACCAATCTTAGGCTTCCTGATTTTACCCCTTGTTTCACTGGCACAAGAAACGGAGCTTTCTGTGCCCGGCCAAAACCTTTTTGTCAATAAAATCAATGTGCAACAAAGCCTTTTCCCATTCCTAAATGGCTCAGGGACAACAGTTTCCATCAAAGAATTCAGGTTTGACAGCACGGATGTGGACTTTCGGGGGCGAGTGCTTGGCACGGCGAATGCAGCGGGAATCCTAAGCACCCACGCCACCATTATGGCCTCCCTGGTGGGTGGAGCGGGCAACGGGGATTCGCAAGGACGTGGGGCTGCACCGGGATGTCGCTTGGTGTCGTCCAGCTTCGTGGGCTTACTGCCGGATGAAGATTACACAACCCCCAACATTACGGTACAGAACCATTCTTATGGGTTGGACATTCAAAATTGGTATGGTCCTGGGGCCATCGCCTATGACGAGACCACCTTGGAAAACCCAAGCCTGCTACATGTTTTTTCGGCAGGAAACCGAGGCGACAGTATTTCCTTATCAGGCAAATATGCTGGTGTTGCGGGGTTTTCCAACCTGACCGGGAATTTTAAGATGGCAAAAAACGTGCTCATCGTTGGCGCGGTGGATTCGCTGAACCGGGTGGCACTGCTTAGTTCTCGTGGCCCGGCCTTTGATGGGCGCATCAAACCCGATCTGGTGGCGTTTGGTCAAGATGGCAGTTCGGGGGCGGCGGCCTTGGTGAGTGGCGCTGCGGCGGTGGTCCAGCAGGCTTTGACCAATGTAGAGCCGCGTTCCGAACTCGTTCGAGCCATTTTATTGAATTCGGCGGATGATATCGGAACGCCCGGACCGGATTTTGAAAGCGGGTTTGGGAATTTGAACCTGATGAAGGCTACTGGACTTGCAGTGAATAAACAGTTCACCCTAGGGAGTTTGCAAGGCGGACAAACGATTTCCTTGCCTATCCAAATTCCGGACAAGGTCCGTCAATTCAAAATAACCCTTGCCTGGAACGACCCTACGGCAAATCTCTTGACGCCCAAGGCATTGCTCCACGACCTTGATTTCAGTCTTTTAGACCCACTTGGAGCGATGCATTCCCCTTGGGTGTTGAACACGGCTCCACATGCGGATTCCCTCCGATTAGCTGCCCGCAGAGGGCTTGACACGCTGAACAATGTTGAACAAATCAGCCTCGATTTTCCGGCTGATGGACTTTGGGAGATTCGCATAATTGCCCCCCAAGGAATGACCGGCACCCAAGATTTCGCCCTGGCCTGGAGTTGGGACACCTTGGAGCATTTTGCATGGAACTACCCTTTTGCCAACGACCCGGCACCTGCCAACACGGAGGTTGTCCTGCGTTGGGAGACCAATCTGCCCGATTCTTTTGCACGACTGGAATGGCGCCTATGGCCGAGTGTGGATTGGCGACTGATCAAAGATTCCGTCCAGCTTCAGCGGGGCTGGCAGCGCTGGATATTGCCCGACACCTTTGCTGAATCGCAGGTCAGGATGGTCGTGGGAAACAAAGCGGTCGAATCCTATATATTTCTGATTACCAAGGAATTGCGCATGAAAATTGGGTTCAATTGCGCTGACTCTGTTGCACTTTTTTGGAATTCCGCCCACCCTACCGCCCGGTATAACCTCTATGGATTGGGGGAACAGCGATTGGAGTGGCTCATGGAGGTTGCGGATACATTTGTGGTGCTTCAAAAATCGGCCTTTCCGCAGCCGAGATTTGCGGTAGCCCCTTTGACGCCCTGGAAAGATGCCTTGGGGCCACGAAGCCCTGCACCCGACATCTCGACCCAGGGCGTGGATTGTTATTTCAAGAATTTTTTGGCAGCATTGAACGATGATTTGGAGGTTGATTTGGGTTTTGAAATTGGGGCGACTTATGGGGCCACCAAGGTGTCTTTGGAAAAAAAAATCGGGGAAAATTTTGTCTCTTTGAACGAACAGCCCGCCAACCAAACGGTTTTTGAATTTGTGGACGAGCACCCGTTTGTCGGGGCCAACACCTACCAAGCAAGGCTTTACCTGCTCAATGGCGAAAGCATCTTGAGTGAATCGGCCACAGTCTATTTTGCTGGGGATCAGGGCCGGTGGGTATTCCCCAATCCGGCTTTGGCAGATGGGACCTTCAATGTAGTTTCAAAGACCGATGGGGAAGCTGTATTTTCTTTGTTCGATGCCACCGGCAAGCAAGTCAAGGAGTTAACGCTGGAGGACATCCGGGTAGAAATACCGCTGGGTAATTTACCGGGTGGCTTGTATTTTTATGAAATCAAGAACCAAGCGGTGTTTTTAGGGGGCGGTAAATTGATACTGCGGTAATCCAGTGAGGTGGTGACTTCGAGTCACCGCCTCACTAAAAGCATTGATAATGCGTTTGTCCAATAAAAAAACGGCTGCCCTAATGTTAGGACAGCCGTCTTTTCTCCTTTTTTGACAGAATTAATAGAGATAATTCAACGCAGTAACGTCGTTGGCATTGAATGGGCGGTTGATACCGTTGCCGATGCAAGCCAACATCCAGGAAGCGGCGTCCGGTCCGGTAGGGGTGCCTGGGATGTGGATGGCGCCTACGCCACCACTGCCTTCGTTGGTAGGAGAGCCACCACAGCTATAGGAACGGTCCATATAATCCGTGTGGCGATAGCCGATGCAGTGGCCGAATTCGTGGGCGAATACCGAGGTCAGGGTAGCATTTTGCCAGTTTTGGTATTGCTTGTTGAATTTCACCTCATTGTAAGGGTTTCCACCACTTGGGAAACCTGCAGAAGCAATGTAATTACCGCCATTCACTACTTTCACATTGATATTACCACCGCTAGCCACCTTTACAAAGGTCAACTGTAAGTTTTCAGCATTGAAGCGAGCAATTGCATTGTCAATAGCTGTGATGATATTGCTGTTGGGAGTACCTGTATGGCTGATGGTGATGGTCCGAGGCAATCCAGTCACCAAATTGGTTGTATGATATTGTTCCGTATTGCCAAAAACAAGGGACTGAAATAGGTCAATCGGTTTACTGAGATCTTCTTCACTAAGAAAAATATCTCCTTCCACAATATAACCACCTTCCGTGGCATAGGCTTCATCGGCATCAAAACCAAGTGCAACAATCTTAGCTTTCAATTCGGCGGACAGACCTTGTTCGAGCGTGTTTACTACCGGGTCATTTTTGGTGCAGGAATTAAGTCCTGCGATTAGAAGCGCTAGGGCGGCGAGTGTCAAAAAACGATTTTTCATAATGAAAAGAACAGTTTGAGTTTGATGAACAAAATGAGTGATTAAGGGCGCTAATGTAATTTGTTATGCAAATCATTCTGAAGACAAAGACTGAATTTTATTTAAAATAGAATATCGTATCGAAAAGGAAAGCAATGCAGCGGTTTTTCAATATAATATTTTGCAACCTCTTGCGCCTATTCGATTGGTCGAAAGACTTTCTGCACGCAAACCTTACTATAGAAGGGAATGATTTTCCTACTTACATCGCAAATAGTGCATAATGCACAAATAAAAACGGCTGCCCGAATTACTCGGACAGCCGTTTTGTTTTATCAAGGCTGTAGGTAATCAATAAATGTAGTTCAAGCCCGTGACATCATTGGAATTGAAGGGACGGTTCACCCCATTGCCAATGCAGGCCAACATCCAAGAAGCCGCGTCTGGACCCGTGGGGGTACCTGGGATGTGGATAGCGCCTACGCCACCATCGCCTTCGTTGTAGTACGAGCCGCCACAGCTATAAGAACGATCCATGTAGTCTGTATGGCGGAAACCAACACAGTGCCCAATTTCGTGGGCCATGATGGTGGTCAAGGTGTTGGCGTTCCAGTTGGAGTAGTTATTGTTAAAAAGGATTTGGCTGTAAGGATTACCATTCGACGTTGGGAAGCCGGCCGATGCAATGTAAGGTGCACCATTGGGGGCTTTTTTGATAACAATGTTACCACCACTGGTCACTTTCGTAAAGGTGATTTGCAGTCCTTGCGCATTATAACGGGCCGCAGCTGCGTCTGTAGCCGTTTTGATGCTGTTGGGCATGGTGCTGACCACCCGGTACGTGATGTTGCGCGGAAGCCCTGTCACCAAGTTGGTGGTGTGGTATTGCTCCGTGTTGGCAATGATGATGGATTGAAGGTCAATCGGTTTGCTCAGATCCTCATCACTGAGGAAGATATCGCCTTCTACGATGTAACCACCTTCGGTGACATACGCATCTTCGGCATCAAAGCCTAGGGCATTGATTTTAGCTTTCAGTTCGGAAGAAAGACCTTGTTGTTCCAGTGTCGTTGAAACCGGGTCGTTTTTGGAGCAAGCGTTTAGGCCTGCGAAAAGAAGCGCGAGGGAGGCGAGGGTTAAGAAACGTTTCTTCATGTTTGAAAATCAGTTTGAATTTGATGAACAGTAAGCGTGAATAAGTGCGCTAATGTATGTTGTTAGCAAATGCAATTCAAAGCAAATGTTGATTT
>JALHPW010000404.1 GCA_022842255.1 Saprospiraceae bacterium
CCACCGCATCTATGCCGTTGTAAATCCCCTTGTTGTGCGTGGTAGCCCGGTACGGGTCGATTTGGGCAATCCGCACCGCACGTGCAAAGCGGTGGGCGAGCGTGGCTGCATCCATGCCCTGCGAACGAGCCAGGTCTGCAAAAGATTGAATCGGGCATTCCACCCAGGCGCGCACGAGGCAATGGGGCGTGTAATTGGATAAGATGGACATTACCACTTCGGCATCGCGCTCCTGGTCGTCGAGACCTGGGTAGAAGGTAAAAAAGTCTTCCAGGGTATCGGCAAAACGTTCCAGCACGGAATTGATAAAATTGGCCCCCATGCTGTCGCAGGTCTCAAAGGAGGCGCGGAGCTGGTAGTAGGATGGCTCAACTTCCTCAAAACCAACCAGTTCGATATCCAAAATGCCGCCACCGCGTTGTTCCATGTTGGCCGTCAAATCGCCGCTGGACTCCAATAGTTGGGCCTTCAAATCGGGGAAAATCGCGCGGAGTTTTTCCGGGTTTCCGGGCCAATAAAAGTGTACCTGTCCCAATTTTACCGTCCCCAGCACTTCCACATGAAACCCGCCGCGCTCCTGCCAGAATTTGGCCGCACTGCTGGCCGCTGCTACCACGCTGCTTTCTTCGATGACCATCGGAACGGCGTAAGTTTTGCCGTTGATGTCGAAATTGGGTGCGATGCAATAGGGCAGGGCAAAATTTGCCACCGTGTTTTCAGCAAAACCATCGATGACTTTTTGCACCGCCTCATCGGGGTGTTGCCATTCGGATAGGCTGCGTTCGGCACCGCTTGGGTCGGCACAAAATTCAGTTGCCAGCCAATTGATTTTTGCTGCTTTGGAAAGTTTTGAAAAGCCGTTTATCGTTTTTGCCATAATTATCGTTAGGAGGTTTTGCCACGAATTGCACCAATTTACACGAATATTGGTGGTTTATTAGTGTAATTCGTGCAATTCGTGGCTACCTATACTATCTTACTTTCAAAAAAGCCCCAGCCAATTCCAAACCACGAATCTGCGATTGGGCAAAAGCCTGCAATTCGGAATAATCGCCCTGGGCGTGTTTCAAGAAACCGGAAGCTTGTCCGTACACCGCCGGGAAGGTAGACTTTTGGGTTAAAAAGTACCCATCCAAAAAATCCGCGACCCCGCCCGAAATGATGAGGTTTTTCACCCGGCAGCGCTCGCCAAGTTCGGTTTTCAGGGCATTTGCCCAAACCAACATCTCTTCGGCACTGTGGCCCACAGCGGCAATTTTTTCAAAAATAGCCAGCTTGGCCGCATCGCTGCGCAGGAGTTCGAGTTTGGCAAAATTGGTGCCGCCTGCTGCCGCAAATTCGACGGCCGCGAGCGGCATTTGCAACAAAGCCCGCAGGCTCTCCGGACCAAAACCTTGTCCCACTTCTTTCACAATCACCTGAAAATCAAAGCGTTTCACCACTTCCTGTATCACTTCCAGGGGTGACCGGCCGAACACATCCCCCTCGGGCTGCATGGCCTCCTGCAAGGGGTTGACGTGGACAATCAGACCGTCGGCGCGGAGTTTTTCTATGAGCGCATCGATGCGCCCTGCTTCATTTTGTTCAAATAGTTTTTCGATCTGCGCCACACCCAGGTTGGCAAACAAGGGCAGGTCCGAACCCATCAGTTCGCGCACATCAAAATCGGGCAGGTACTCGTCGGAGTACAACAACTGGCGACAAGAGCCGAGGCCCATGCCCATACCAAATTCGGCGCAAGCCCGGGCCAGTTGGTGGTTGATTTTACCCGCCAGGGCTGTGCCGCCGGTCATGGAAGACACCCAGATGGGCACCCGAAGGGTTTTTCCCAGAAAAGGAAGGGGCGCTAGTGAACCCGGCTTGGGGTGAGCCGCAAGCATGGGTTCGTAATAAAAACGCCGATCTAGTTCGCCCGATTCCACGCGGCTTCGGAAGGCCAGTTCGATGTGATCTTTTTTTCGGCTGACGGCTGTGGGGTCGTCCGGTGTGGGCTGTTGTGGCGCTTGAGTCATGGTTGGCAAAGGTACGTCGTTGAATTGGCGGAGAACAAAGTTGGAAATGTGTTTGTTTTGGGCCTGCAATTAAGACGTCCATGAAAGAACTTTATCTGCAATACCAACTTACCGATGCGGCCATCGACCGAATCATCGAAATGGCCTGGGAAGACCGTACGCCGTTTGAGGCTATTGAGTTCCAGTTTGGCCTGAAAGAAGCCGACGTTATTCGCTTGATGAAGCACGAAATGCAATTAAAAAACTGGAAAAAGTGGCGCGCCCGGGTGCAAGGCCGCGCAACCAAGCACCTAGCTTTGCGGTCTGAGGAAGTGGACAGGTTCCGGTGTAGTCGTCAGCGGCAGGTTACTCGAAACCGGATTAGTAAACGATGATTTTATTGAACCACAAAAGGCACAAAAGGACACAAAAGTGGGATTACGTTCTGCGGATTAGTAAATGATGGTTTTAATGAACCACAAAAGGCACAAAAGGACACAAAAGCGGCACAACATTCTTTTGTGTCCTTTTGTGCCTTTTGTGGTTCAAAAATCACTTGGCAGTTAACACACACACACATGAAAAAAACCTTGACCCAACTAATCTTGATGCTGTTACCACTGGTGGCTTATTCCCAACAGCATCAAAATTATGATGAAGCTCTTGCCGAACACCGCGCGGAGTACAAAGCGCATTTCCTCACCGACCCCCGTTCGCCCCTCACGGCTGCCGACACGGCATTCCTCGATTTTTTTCCACCCAACACAGATTGGTCGATTCCTTTGGCAAAGTTTGAACGAACCCCGGATGCCAAACCGTTTGAAATGATGACCTACAGTGGGCAAAAGCGGGATTATGTGCAGTTTGGTGTGGCAAAATTCGAGGTGGCGGGGCAGGCATTGACGCTGAATATTTACCAAAACCTGCGCCTGATCAAAGACTCCCTTTATCGCGACCATCTTTTTTTGCCGTTCAAAGATTTGACCAATGGCGAGGAGACTTATGGTGGCGGACGGTATATGGATTTGAGGCAGTCCGATATTTATGGACCCTTTATTCAACTAGATTTCAACGAGTGCTACAACCCTTGGTGCGCCTTTAGCGACGGATTCAACTGCCCGATTCCGCCCAAGGAAAACCATCTTGAGGTTGAGGTGCGGGCAGGTGAACGCAATTTTAAAGGCGTAAAAAAACATTGAAAAGGAGGCTGTCCCATAAATTGCGTTTTACTTTTCTCTACAGTGTTGTAGAATCACTTTATTACAACACTGCGTCTCTCCGCCTAAGCGGTAAAAAAACGCATCTAAGCCAGCCTCTCATAAAACAGCAGCATGAAAATAGGCATTGTTTGTTACCCTACTTACGGCGGATCGGGCGTCGTTGCCACCGAACTCGGTCTTGGACTCGCCCGAAAGGGGCACGAAATCCACTTTATAACCTATCGACGACCGGTGCGTCTGGCACACTTTCAGGCCAATGTGTTTTATCACGAGGTGGACAGCGAGGATTATCCCTTGTTTGAATATCCGCCCTACGACACCGCCCTGGCCTCCAAGATTGTGGACGTAGTACACTACCAAAACCTTGATATTTTGCATGTGCATTATGCCATTCCACATGCAGCGGTGGCTTATATGGCCAAGAAAATATTGCTTGCGCAGGGACGCTATATTCCAGTGGTAACCACCCTGCACGGTACGGATATCACCTTGGTGGGCAACAACCGCGCCTTTGCGCCCGTGGTGGAATTCAGCATCAACAAAAGTGATGGGGTGACGGCGGTTTCGCAAAGTTTGAAAGACGACACCCTGGCGCTGTTCCAAATTGAACGCGACATTCGGGTGATTTACAACTTCATTGATTTTGAACGATTTAGAAAAACCAATAAAGAACATTTTAAAAAACTGATTGCCCCGGACGGAGAACGCATCGTGGCCCACACCTCCAATTTCAGGAAGGTGAAAAGGGTGGAAGACGTGGTCCATATTTTTGAAAAAATCCACAAAAAAGTGCCTTCCAAACTCCTGATGATTGGGGACGGGCCGGAGCGTCAGCATTGTGAACAACTTTGTCGCGAACTGGGCATCTGCGACGATGTGCGCTTTCTCGGCAAACAAGACGCTATCGAAGAACTGCTGGCTATTTGCGACCTGTTCGTGATTCCTTCGGAGAGCGAAAGTTTTGGTCTTGCGGCCTTGGAAGCCATGGCCTGTGAGGTACCGGTCATTTCTTCCAACAGCGGCGGTTTGCCCGAAGTGAATATCCACGGAGTCACGGGCTTCCTAAGCGATGCGGGCAATGTGACCGAAATGGCCGCTTATGCCATTCAATTGTTGCAAAATGAAGAAATGTTAGCTCAATTCCGGGCCAATGCGCTCACCCAAGCCAAACGTTTCGACATTGACAATATCTTGCCCGAATATGAATCCTATTACGAGGAAATCATTGAAAAAAGCGTAATCAAGATTGAATAACCGTTGACCAATCGCCTTTAAAGTTGTTACTCGAACTCGATTTGCTACAATTTCAGCCCCGGCTCCGACTGTCTAAATCGGGGGATACGGCTTTTGTGTTCGATCCCATACGCCGAAAAGAAGTGGCGCTGACCCCTGAAGAACTCATGCGTCAATTGATGCTGTTGTACCTTTTGGAGGAGAAAAAGTATCCGGCTCATCGGGTTCGTTCCGAAGTAGGCATCCGGGTGAACGGCCTCAGCCGACGTTGCGATTTGGTGGTGTACGATGCCGCAGTAAAACCATGGCTTTTGGTGGAATGCAAATCGCCCAAAGTGGCCATCAACCAACGGACCTTCGAACAAGCCGCTCGATACAACCTTCAACTCCGCGCGCCTTTTATGGTGGTGACCAATGGACTGGCTACCTACTGTGCTGCGTTGGATTTTGAACAGGAGCGCTTTGATTATTTGGAGGCTTTGCCGGAGTATTTGGGGTAGGTTTCACGCAACGACGCTATGACGCTACGTTTTTAGAGGGGTATATTTCACGCAACGCCGCTACGACGCTACGTTTTTAGAGGGGTAGGTTTCATGAAACGGCGCTACGACGCTACGTTTTTAGAGGGGTAGGTTTCACGCAACGGCGCTACGACGCTACGTTTTTAGAGGGGTAGGTTTCACGAAACGGCGCTACGACGCTACGTTTTTAGAGGGGTAGGTTTCACGAAACGACG
>JALHPW010000405.1 GCA_022842255.1 Saprospiraceae bacterium
TGCAATCCATGAAACACACGCGGCGCATGGAACACCGTTTGCCCATGGGAGGCCAAAAGGTCCACCTCGACGGGCTTGATGTTCCATTTTTCGAGGCATTGGTTGACTAGGGCCGCATGTCGTTCCGCAATCAAGACGTTCAATAGCGTAAGATGCTGAAAATCAATTTCTTTCTGGGCAAAAACACGCCTGATTTCCGACTTGAAATCTTCGTCGTACGGCAGGGTCTCAAATTGCAGCACTTTGACCCGGCTTCGCTTGCCAGCACCGGTAAAATCGCAGAGCGCCACGTCTAGGCCATCGAGGGAGGTTCCTGACATGAGCCCAATGATCCGTCTGCTTCGTTTTCGCGCGATGCCGCTTAGTTGAATAATATGCTCCTTCATATTTGGCTGCGAATTTCCTGCTGTTTTCCGGAATTCAACTTTATATTTCTTTTGATTTTCAATTTCATACCCTAAAAAGCATAAATCGCGGTAACTGGGGGTTACTTTTGCCGCGCCCATTAGTTTTTTTTTCATCGTTGGCGTTTCTACACCACTCTGCGGAGCGTCTTCATATCCAACCTTTTATGGTTAACGCCCGCTTGTCCGCCATCGGAATGTCTGTCCCCGAAAAAGTCATTCCCAATTCCTATTTTGAATCCCTAATCGACACGACCGAGGAATGGATTTTGTCGCGAACTGGTATCAAGACCCGATACCACGCAGCGCCTGATGAGTTTACCAGCGATCTCTGTGTCCGCGCTGTACAAGACCTGGTGGTACAATTCCCGGAGGTTTCGCTCGAAGATGTGGACATGATTTTGGTGGCTACCACCTCGCCCGACCAGCCGATGCCAAGCATGGCCTGCAGGGTGCAACATCGGTTGTCGCTTTCCCATGCGGGCGCATTGGACATTTACGCGGCCTGCGCAGGGTTTTCGTATGGAATCGTTATGGCCAAGGGCTTGATTGCCGGAGGAGTACATAAAAAAATACTGGTCATTGGCGCTGAAACACTCTCCAAGGTGACGGATTTCACAGACCGCACTTCCTGTATGCTCTTTGGCGATGGCGCAGGCGCAGTACTTATTGAAGCCGATAAAACCGGCAACATTGGCGGCTGCATCACAGGCGCCAGTGGCGAGGGCGGCCCAGACCTGTACATTTCTGGATTTGCAGAAAGCATTGACGGTCAGCCCCTTAAGATGAATCGTTGCATCGTTCAAAACGGTCGCAAGGTATTCAAATGGGCGGTCACCAAAGTCGCCGAACAAATGCCCTTACTTGCAGCAGCCAACGGCATCACCTTGGCCGATATAGATTGGTTTGTGCCCCACAGTGCCAACCTGCGTATCATCGAGGCATTGAGCAACGAGACGGGGGTGCCCATGGAAAAGGTGCTCGAAAGCATCGTTGATTTTGGCAATACCTCTTCAGCCAGTATCCCGATTGCCTTATACAACGGCATCAAATCCGGCAAGGTCAAACGCGGCGACAAAATTATGATTTTTGGGTTTGGTGGCGGATTGGCGTATGCTGGGACGGTGATTACTTGGTAGATTGCAAATATGGTTTTTGGCGATAAATTGTAACTTTGCCGATCCAGCACCGCCGCGCAAATGCAAGAAAGTCAAACCTTTACCCCGCCCAGCAGCAGCCTCACCGAAGATGAGGTGAAGCGTCGGTTCATGCCTTTTTTGCGGGATTTTTACAAAAACCGATATGAACCGATGCCCAATTCGGTATCGGCCGAGCTCGACAATGTGAGCAAAGAAGGCTGGGTGGCCGATGGCAAAATCACCTTCCGGAAGTCCGATGGCACTCCCTTTGTCTGCACCTACGAGGCTACCTCCCGCGACAAAGCGGAGGAGGTGAAATTCCAGCTCAATTTCCATTATTTCCTTTGGGACTGTGGCGCATTTGGCGTTGTATGCGCAGCCCTGGCCTATGTTTTTTTCTATCAAACGGATTTGCCCTGGCTCGCGGAATTGAAAACGGTGGGCAATATCGGGCTACTCCTGGGCATGGGTATTATCGGCTTTTTTGGCTGGTATTTTGTCATGCAGGGCTGGCGGAAGTACCGCTATATCTTTGCTATTCAACAGTTTAAGCAATATTTTGCGGACGAACAATGGGTCGCCATCGCCGAAGATGTGTTCCCGTCCCCGAACGACCCATACATGTTGGAACTCCGCAACCAATGCGTGTACAACGGGATTGGACTGGCCATCGTGCCCTTAGAGGGTATGGTGCGCAAAGTCATTGACCCTTCCCGCTTGGGTATTTTTGGTAAGGACCGCAAAATGACACAGTGGGTCACACGAGCCCAATGGTACCAATCCTTTAGCCAAAACGTGGAAACCATGGCGGCGCGTCGGCCCAAAACGCCCGATGCCCTGACCGCTTTTTGGAATAAAATTTACAGAACGGTTCATTACCTGGTTATCGACCCATTCAAACGGAACGTTTGGAGCTTGTTGCGCAAACCCGCCGGACAAACCAGTTCGGCCTACAACCGGTTTATGAGCGCGCAAGGGGTTCAAAAGTGGGTGGCAATGTTGGCCATTGTGGTCATCGCACCGCTTTTTTGGCGGGTCATCACCTTGAGCGACTCGAAAGTGGCGGATTTGAAAGACCTACAACTTCGCCCCAACGGCGTCAATCCGGAAGATCAGGTGGGCTATCTGGTGGAAGGTGAATTGATTCCGGCCGATGGAGAGCCTACGGGGGTCCCAAAACAGTTTCCGGTTTCAAGGGATAAAAAATTCAGGGACGAAGACAATACCATTGACCTCTCCGGCGGCGAGGACGAGGAAGAAGAAGAGGAGGTCGAAAAACCCAAGCCTGTTTCCAAACCCAAGCCAGCGGCTAAAGCCCCCGACGCCTGCGCTATTTTAAAGACGAAGCGCGGCTGGTTTGTGCAGGACAATAGCTATACCGATAAAAACATGGCCACCGCCAGGGCCGCTACCCTGCGAAGCCGGGGCATCCCGTGCGAATGGGCCGCACAAACCTGCATCGCCGCTGATAGAACGGGCTGGCTGGTTTGGCTTGGCGACCTCTACCCTACCGAAGCGGCGGCCAAGGTGGCAGCGGATAATTTCAAAAAAGCGTTCCAGCGGTACGATTTGAAAAACGGGAGTTTTTTGGTGCGGAAACTTAGGTGAGTTGGTGATTTGGTTAACTGTGGAGTTGGTTATTTGGTAATTGAAAAAAGCAAAAAATGGCAAAGCAATCCCTTCTTTGGAAAATAACGCCGCCGAATGGTGGACAAGCCTCCTATCTCTTCGGCACGATGCACGTAAGGGATTTGCGGGCTTTTGGTTGGCTGGATTTGGCGCAACGGCATCTGGTTGATTGTGAGGTGTTTGCCACGGAGTTTGACTTTGCCGAAACCGATTCGGAAGCCCTTTCGGTGGCCTTGGAATTGCCAGAAGAAAAGGATTTGCAGCAATGGCTCAGTCCGCGCACCTGGAAAAATCTGGATCGCTATGCGCGGAAAAAATTTGGCTCAAATGCCGAGTCCTTTCGCAACCAACACCCCATGACAGTGAGTACGGCGCTCAGCATGGCTTTTCTGTTAGAGGAATCCGCGCATTCGCTGGATGAGACCTTGTGGCAATACGCCCGTTCTTTAGGCAAAAGAACCACAGGTGTTGAAACCTTTGCCGACCAGCTCGAAACGCTCCGACAGATCCCTTTTGAACTACACTTGAAAAGTTTGACCTGGCTGCTCAAAAACTATGGCCGCCACAAAACCCGCCTGCACAAAATGATGAAGCGGTATGCGGACGGCGATATTCAAGCGCTATATCAGTCCGCCAAAAAAGACGCAAAAGGAATGCGCAAAGTCTTGTTATACCGGCGCAATGTGCTGATGGCCAAGCGTTTCGCGGAAATCGCCCAACAGGAATCCCTTTTTTGCGCTGTGGGCGCCGGACACCTGGCTGGTGGAAAAGGAATGCTTCGTTTGTTGAAAAAAACAGGCTTCCGGGTGCAGGAGGTTATGAAGTGATGGGGTGATAGGGTGATGAAGTGATTTTGCGTCCCACTTCATCACTCTATCACTTCATCACTCTATCACTTCATCACTCTATCACTTCATCACTCTATCACTTCATCACGCTATCACTTCATCACGCTATCACTTCATCACTTCATCACTTCATCACTTTATCACTTCATAACTCCACCACTTCATCGCTCTATCACTCCATAAAAAATGCTATTGCTCGAAACCCAATATCTACCGTCTGTTGCCTGGTGCGCGGCAGTTTGGCGCGAGCAAGCCGTTGCGTTGGATGCTGCCGAGCATTACCAAAAAGGTTCCTTGCGTAACCGATGCCATATTGCAGGGCCCAACGGTCCGCACCGTTTGAGTATCCCATTGGTGAAAGGAAAACACCAGCAAACCGCCATCCGCGAGGTGCGGATTTCCTACCTGGAGCCCTGGCAACGGCAACATTGGCGTAGCATTCAGGCAGCCTATGGCAATGCCCCTTATTTTGAACACTATGCGGAGGAGATTCGGCCGTTTTACGAACGAAAATTTGAGTTTTTATTCGACTATAACCTTGAATTTCAATTACTTATCTTAAAAAAGAAATTGGGTTGGACAGGAGCGTTTACCTTCCAAGATCAAAATTTTCACGTAGAAGCGTGGCCTGCGGAATCTGATCTGCGCAATCAAATCGGGGGTGATCCAAACGATTTTCCAGAATGGTTTACGCCCCAACGCTATCCGCAGGTTTTTGAGGAACGGACTGGCTTTCTGCCCAATCTGTCAGTCCTGGACCTTTTGTTTTGTTGTGGGAAAACAGGGGCCGAAGTTTTGAGTAATACGCAAGTTTTCCCAAATTAAATCTATTTTTGCGCCCGCAAATGGGGGATGTTTCGGAATCATATTTTGAAGCGCCCCTGTTATTTGTTGATTGGGGTATTTTAGCGTCCATTGATGCTCGGATACCTTTTAATCAACGAATCAACCACTACGCTCCTCCTTCGCTTCGGCTTCGGAGGATAAAAAATCCACAACAATGGCACTTCAATGCGGCATCGTCGGCCTGCCCAACGTCGGCAAATCTACCCTGTTCAATGCGCTCACCAATGGCAAAGCCTTGGCGGCCAACTACCCTTTTGCTACCAAGGACCCCAACGTGGGCATTATCATCGTCCCAGACGAACGGCTTG
>JALHPW010000406.1:0-844 GCA_022842255.1 Saprospiraceae bacterium
TATGATGACGGGTATTCCGGTGGTCAGCAAAGTTCCATTATCTTGCCTATGCCAGACACTGCCAATATCTTTTATCTTTTTCACAAAAGAACAGTTATTTTCACTAATCCGCTTTATGTATTCAGTGACAAACTATACTATACAATCGTAAATATAGAGGAGGAGCATACTCTTGAACAAAGTAAGGTGACGGAAAAAAACATAGTATTTATGTCTGACACACTTTCTCTTGGAGAAATGGTCGCCACCAAGCATGCTAACGGCAAGGATTGGTGGTTGGTCACTCCTCGTAAGAATAGTAACACTTTTTATATTTTCAAATTTACCAAGGATGGAATAGTCGATACCTTGCAACAAACGATAGGAATTTTGCCTGACCCAGAAAGCGAAGGTGTTGGCCAGCTTGTGTTTTCACCTGATGGCAGTAAATTATACCGAGTTGGGCGATACAAACCAGTTATGGTCTATACTTTTGACCGAGAGGAGGGTGTTTTTACCCAATTTGACACAATCCATTTTGATTATGGGAATCAGTTTGTTGGTGAAATAGGTTGTGGGGTATCACCAAGCGGAAGATACCTTTACCTATCCTGCAGAGAATTTTTATATCAATTGGATCTGAATGCTCCAAACATCAGTGCATCTCAGACAACGGTCGCAGAATGGGATGGTTTTACAGATCCTTTTCCTACGACTTTCGGGATATGCCAATTAGGCCCGAATTGTAAAATTTACCTTCTGGCATTCGGAGACACCCGCTACTACCACGTCATCCACAACCCGGATGAACCCGGCCTGGCTTGCAACGTTGAGCAGCGCGGTGTGAAGTTTCAAACGCCCACGG
>JALHPW010000406.1:854-5172 GCA_022842255.1 Saprospiraceae bacterium
AGTGTTAGCCAGCCGGTACTGCCCATGGAGGGTAGGTTGGTGTGGGTGTATCCTAATCCGGCCAACAGTGCGGTAACGATTGAATATCAGGATATTGGTAGGTTAAATCAGCAGTTTTTGCTGTTCAATACCTTGGGGCAGGTGGTACGGTCGGTCACGCTGCCACCTGGTCAAACCCGACTTCAACTTTCAGTGGGGGAGCTGCCGGAAGGGGTTTATTGGTATGTGGTTTCGGGCCAGGAAAATGTTTCGGGCAAACTGTTTATCAAGCACTGATTCATACGTTTAAGGGTAAACAAGGCTTTTAATTCACCATAGCCCGGGATTGAATATTGTTGTACTTGTTCCGGTACTCAATCGGCGTTAGCCCGGTGATTTTTTTGAACACATCGCGGAACGCTTTGGTATCGGTGTAGCCCACATCCATCATTACTTCGTTGACATTCAAGCGGCTGCTTTCGAGTTTGCGTTTCGCGGCCTCTATTTTTACCCGTTGGATGTATTCCACTACGGTGTTGTTGGTAGCGGCCTTGAATCGACGCTCAAAACTCCGTCGGCCCATGGCCACAGAATCGGCCAATTGTTCCACCGTAAGTTTCTCCTGAAAATGCTGCTCAATGAAATCCTGCGTTTGGCGGATTTCCGGGTCGTCGTGGTCTTTTTGGCCCTGAAACATCATAAAAGCGGCCTGGCTGCTGCGGTCGATGTCGATGGCAAAAAACTTGGAAGCAAGGATGGCCGTCTCCCGGTTGGTGTATTTTTCCACCAGATACAGCAGTAAATTCCAATAAGAGCTTGCGCCGCCACTCGAATAAATGCCCTCTGTCTCGGTGATGATGCTGCCGTCCACCAAATCCACTTCCGGGAACATCTGTCGGAAATCGTTGGCAAAAAGCCAGTGGGTGGAGCATTGTTTGCCATTGAGCAAGCCCGTGGAAGCCAGCAAAAACGCGCCGATGCACAGGGAGGCCAGCTCAGCGCCTTCTTGGTATTGCTGAATGATCCAGGGCCGGAAACGCTGGTTGAGTTCGAGGGCCGTTTTTAAATCTCCACTGAGGGCGGGGATAAAAATCAAATCCGTTTGGCCCACCTCGTCCAGCAGTTTGTCGGGGTGAATAGAAAAAAGCCCATCGTTGAGCCGCACTTCTTTGGAAAGCCCAACGAGTTGGACTTCAAACAAGGGTGGTTTGCCGGCAGCGGCCAGGAATTGATTGACCGCCGTGAACATGTAGCGCGGGTCGGCAATCGCAGCCAAAACGGCCGTTTCTGGGACTAGGATGGAGACTTTTTTCATAGCGCAAAGGTAAACAAAAAGTTTTGTCGCAAACAACCCCTCAAGTTGACGCATTTGCCACTCACCACAAAAAGTGTGATGCCTACACCTTTGCATTACCAAACAGCACGGCTTTAATGACACAAATAATTTCGTATTTGACCTTCAATGGCAATTGCCGGGAAGCCATGCGCTTCTACCAAAGCTGCCTGGGTGGCGAACTTACCCTGCAGACCATCGGAGAATCGCCCATGGCCGATCAGATGCCCCCGGAAATGGCGACTTGTGTGCTTCATTCCACATTGATGAAAGACGGCCTGTCCCTCATGGCTTCCGATATGGTTGGGGAAAAAGGGCTTGTGCATGGCAACGCGGTTTCGATGATGTTGCAATGTGAAAGCGAGGCAGAAATCAGGGCGTGTTATGCGGCCTTGTCGGAGGGCGGAGAAGCCACCCACGCATTGGAAGAAACCTTTTGGGGGGCTGTTTTTGGCGACTTGAGGGATAAATTTGGCAACCACTGGTTGTTGCATTTTGATAAATCTCTAACCAAATAAGGTAATGGTCGATTCCTTTCGGTTTTTTACCAGCTAGTTTTTTTACCACATAGCACACATAGTTCACATAGGGTTGACAATCAATAAACTATGTTAGCTATGTGAACTATGTGGTAAAAGAAAAAATATGACTTTTCAGGACAGACCAAGAACACTGACCACCTCAAAGTTGGTAGCCTTTATGGGTCTAATTTTAAAACAAAAAAAGTTAAAATTGTTTTAAAAACATTCAAATCCGCTACCTTTGTCCCGTTTTCTGAAAAAAACTGCTCACATCTAAAACAAAATTGATTAAAAATGAAAATTCTGAAAAAAATCCTCATCGCCCTTGGCGTGCTCATCGCCATCCCCTTGATTGGCGGACTCTTCATGTCGAAGTCCTACAAAATCGATAAGGAGATCAGCATCAACCAACCCAAACAAGAGGTTTTTGACTACGTCAAATACCTCAAAAACCAGAACAACTACAGCACCTGGAACATGATGGACCCCAAGATGAAACAAAGCTACACCGGCACGGATGGCACGCCTGGTTTTGTGTCTGCCTGGGAAAGCGATATGTTGGGCAATGGCGAACAAGAGATTAAAAAGATCACGGAAGGTGAGCGAATCGACTCGGAGCTGCGCTTCAAGGGCTTCTTTGGTTCCACATCTCCTGTATACATGAGCACGGAAGCGGTCTCGGATTCCGTTACAAAAGTCAAATGGGTCATGGAGGGCAATATGTCCTACCCCATGAACTTTATGCAAGTATTCATGAGCATGGAAGACATGATTGGCACCGAATACGATAAGTCGCTCCAGAACCTGAAGGGCATTCTTGAAAAACAATAAAACGTACGTTCGCTATGAGAAAGCTGGTTCATTTTATGCACTGTTCCCTGGACGGGTTTGTGGCTGGTCCCAATGGGGAAATGGAATGGATTAAAATCGACGACGAGATGTTTGAACATGCCCTCCAACGCACCGAAAACGCAGATGCTGGCCTTTATGGGCGGGTGACCTACGACATGATGGAGGCTTATTGGCCGACCGCCGGGGCACAACCCAATGCCTCGAAACATGACATCGACCATTCAAAGTGGTACAACAGCGTCGAAAAAGTGGTCATTTCAAAAACCATGCAAGGCCAGCTATTGGACAACACGACGATTATCAGCGATCATGTTTTTGATAAAATCAGGGTTTTGAAAAACAAGCCTGGAAAAGAAATCGTCATGTTTGGGAGTCCCGGCACCGCGCAATCGCTGATGAACGAGGATTTGATTGACGATATTTGGCTGTTTATAAATCCGATTTTACTGGGTCAGGGCATTCCGCTGTTCGCAAACCTGAAAGCCAGAAAGAAGCTCAAACTTTTGTCGTCGGAGATGCTGCCATCTGGGGTAGTTGTGCTTCATTACGAGCGCGTCAGCGAATGATGGCAATACTTATACCCAACGGAAAGCCACTAAGTACTATTTTCTCGAAACACACTGATAACCAACACTAAAATTAGATTATGGCAAGCAAAATTTTCCTAAACCTCCCCGTTAAAGACCTCCAAAAGTCAATTGCGTTTTTTACCAAACTTGGCTTTTCCTTCAACCCTAATTTTACCGACGAGAAAGCCACCTGCATGATTGTTAGCGAAGAAGCCTTCGTCATGCTTTTGGTGGAACCTTTTTTCCAAACCTTTACCCCCAAAGCCCTCGTGGACGCGCACCAGCACACGGAGTCCTTGGTTGCCCTATCCACTGATAGCCGGGAAAAAGTGGACGAACTGGTCGGCTTGGCCATTGCCGCAGGCGGCTCTGAGGTTCGTCCTCCCCAAGATCATGGTTTTATGTACAACCGCAGCGTCAATGACCTGGATGGACACATTTGGGAGTTTTTCTGGATGGACCCTAAGTCAATACCCCCCCAATAAACGGCTGTTTAAATCTTTCCACTATAGCCAATGCAGAGTGGTTTTGAACACTGAGCATACCTAATCAATTAAAAATCAAGGTATTTCAATCACTCAAATCATCAAAATCACTTTATTCACAGTATAAAATTCAAAACAATGGCTAACATTCAAAAAATAACGCCCTTTCTTTGGTTTGACCACCAAGCAGAGGAGGCCGCAACCTTTTATACCTCGGTTTTTGGCAACTCAAAAATCGATAAAGTTACCCGCCACAACGAAATGGTCCTGGTGGTTGATTTTTCCCTCGGCGGACAAAAATTCAACGCCATGAACGCCGGTCCGCGGTTCAAATTCAATCCCTCCATCTCCTTTTTCGTCGTTTGTGAAACCGAGGCCGAAACCGATTCGGTATGGCAACAACTCAGCGAAGGCGGCATGACCATGATACCCCTCGCCAAACAAGCCTGGAGCGAAAAATATGGTTTTTTGCAAGACCGTTACGGGGTTTGCTGGCAAATCTCGATGGGTAAAATCGAAGACGTGGGGCAAAAATTTACCCCGTCTCTACTGTTTACCGGTCCTCAAAAAGGTCGGGGC
>JALHPW010000407.1 GCA_022842255.1 Saprospiraceae bacterium
GCACCAGAAACACCAGCCCGAAGTCCGGCGTTTTCATCTCTAAACAAGGTTTGAATCTCGCATGGCCAATCTATTTTTGCCAAAACGGCTCTCACCGCGGCTACTTTTTCAGCCTCCCCAGCTACCGTACTGCGGGGACCGTCGCAATGCACGTACAGGCGTGTTGGACGCACCGAACGCAGTCGTTCCAGCACCGCCTCCGCGTTTCGAGGGCGGTTGAACAACAGCAAGAGTACAGGAGTGGCGCATTGGTATTCCATGTGGTATTGGAACGGATTGAAAAAGGAGTGTTTAAAAGGTGTGGGGACGCGCTATTTTACAAGTGACTGATAAACAGCAAGATGTTTGGCTACACTTTGCTCCCAGGTAAACAGTTGGACCCTGGCGCGGCCACGCGCAATGAGGTCTTCCCGGATAGCTCCATCGTCCAAAATTTGCAAAACGGCCAGTTCCAGGCTTTCGGGCTTAGCGGTTTCAAAATACAAAGCAGCATCAGCTCCAACCTCCGGTAATGAACTTGCCCGATTCAAAACGACGGGGCAACTGCAAGCAAAAGCCTCCAGTACCGGAATCCCAAACCCTTCGTATTGCGAAGGAAAGATAAAGCAGGATGCTTTACTGTATAATTGAGCCAATTCCCGGTCAGAACCTACTGTTACGTAGCGGATTTTTTCGGTCAGGCCCAGTTTGGCAATGAGTTGCTGTTCTGTTGCATCAAACGCTGACCCTCCCACACAAACTAGCTTCAAATCTGGTTTTAAACGAAACAAAGCGGCCAGATGTTCCAGCATCCAGGTGAAGTTTTTGTAGGCTTTTCGCTGACCTACGAAAAGCAGATATTGGGATTTTGGGATATTGGGAGAATCAACATTTGAATCGTCTAATTGCCCTGGCCGCATCGAATTCCCGTGGTGGATGACGTGAATCTTATTCGGGTCAAGATCCGGGCAAAAGCGCAAAAGGTCGAGTCGGGTGTTCTCTGAAACAGTAATCACCGCATCGGCGCTTTCTGCCAGAAACCGTTTGTTTTCAACTACTTGTGCATCGAGGGAAAACCAGCTTTTGCTACCATGCCCATAAATTTCATGGATCATATCGTGCACAGTCAGCACAAATGGGATACCCTTTTTTTGCAGCAATGGAAGGAAAAACGGGTCGAAATAGGTTGGGTGAAACACCTCAGGTCGGATTGTTCGAATCGCCTCCAGGGAATTTCGTCGTCCCAACAAATTTTGCAGCAGTTTTTTCCCTTTAAACGCAAATGGGGTCAAGCTTTTACGTTGAAAATCAGGCAACTCACGGAGATATACGTTTTCGGCAAAAAAGCCTTCAGGTAAAAACACCTCATGACCCAATGCCTTCAATCCACGCATTTGCTCTGCAAAGTAGCGGGAAACCCCGCCATAGGTTTGCCATGAAAAAACCTGGTGATCGAAGAGGATGCGCAAGGGAAGGGGGTTGAAATGTTTGAGTTGTTTGATGGGTTTGAGTTGTTTGAAGGGTTTGATGGGTTTACGGGTGCAACTCAAACCTTTCAAACCCATCAAACAACTCAAACAAAATATTAAGCCAACTTAATGCTCTTATCAAGATAAACGTCCTGAACAGCATTGAGCAGTCCAACGCCTTCTTTGAAAGGCCTTTGGAAGGCTTTGCGGCCCAAAATGAGCCCCATGCCGCCTGCGCGTTTGTTGACCACGGCGGTGACCACAGCTTCCTGCAAATCGCTGGCGCCTTTTGATTCGCCCCCGGAGTTGATGAGTCCCACACGGCCCATGTAGCAATTGGCTACCTGGTAACGGCATAGGTCGATGGGGTGGTCGGTAGTGAGTTCCGAGTAAACTTTCGGGTGCGTTTTGCCGTGTTTGGTAGCGAGATAACCGCCATTGTTGGTGGCCATTTTTTGCTTGATGATATCGGCCTGAATGGTTACACCGAGGTGGTTGGCCTGTCCGGTGAGGTCGGCCGAGGTGTGATAATCCACGCCATCCACTTTGAACGCATTGTTGCGGGTGTAGCACCATAGGATGGTAGCCATGCCGAGTTCGTGTGCCATTTCAAAAGCTTTGGCAACTTCCACGATTTGACGTGGGCTTTCTGGCGAACCAAAATAGATGGTGGCTCCTACTGCGACGGCCCCCATGTTCCAAGCGTCCTTGATGGTACCGAACATGATCTGGTCGTACTTGTTGGGGTAAGAAAGGAACTCGTTGTGGTTGATTTTGACCACGAATGGGATTTTGTGCGCGTATTTGCGGGCCACGATTCCCAATACACCATAGGTACTGGCCACTGCATTGCAACCGCTTTCCACAGCCAGCTTCACGATGTTCTCCGGGTCAAAATAGATTGGGTTGGGTGCAAAAGAAGCGCCCGCAGCGTGTTCAATCCCCTGGTCTACGGGCAGGATACCAATATAACCGGTGTCGGCCAAACGGCCGGTGCCCAGCAGTTGTTGCATGCTCCGAAGGGTTTGGCCATTGCGGTTGCTTTGCTGCCAAATTTCGTTCACATGGTTTTTAGACGGGGCGTGCAGGGTTTTTTTGTCGAATGTTTTACTCTGGAAATCCAGGTAATAAGCGGCTTCTTTGCCAAGGATGTCGGATGTTTTAGACATAGTTGCGCGATGAAAGTGAGTGATTTATAGGTTGAAAAGTGAGTAGCCACTCACCATTTTTAAAATTTCCAAGTAAACCCGAAGCGGTATTCAATGGGGTTTTCCCAAGCATTGATGTCGTTGGCGAGTCTGAAATTGTACAAAACGCTGATTTCGGAGCCAGCGCCCCCGGGTTCCCCAAAGTTCCAGCCCGCTCCCAAGCGTTGGTTGACACGTTGGTCGCTGATTTTTTCCCGGTAGATATTGATATCCTGAAACCACTTGTTCGACACTTCCCCTTGCAAGAACAAACCCCGGAACACACGGCAGCGCACAAAACCACCTACATCCACACTTGTCAAGCCAACAGATTTGAAGCCAGCTTGTTTGTAGGAGGTGAAGTCTACCGCAACCCGAGGGCCTGCAGAGAGGGGGCCGACGATTTTGTACCCAACCATGGGCGAAACGCCGACAACAAAAGTACTGGCTCCGTTGAAAGCACCGAATCCAATGTTGACACCGCCACCATACCAAAGTTTGGAAGCCAAGCCCTTCGATTCATTGGGGTCTTCCTCTCTAGTTCGCTCTTGGTTTCGGGCCCTGTCACGTTCCAGCTCCCGATCGCGACGCTGCGCGTTGGCGGTTTGTCCGAACGAAATAAGGAGTGCAAAGAGGAGCAAAGTCAGGCTGTGATTTTTCAGTAGCAACATATATGATTGTGTTTATGAGTGGGATGAACTGGGGCAAAAGTAAGAAGCTGTTTGGGAAAGTCAGTTTTTTGACCAAACTCGCTTTTTTTCTTCTCAACGAAATTACATTTTGCAGGAAGTGGTACATTCGCCCGCCGAAACTTTTGACAAAACAAAAAACAATGTCTTCTGCAACGGCCGCGCCCGTTTCGTCGTACGGGTTTGAAAGCAATCTTTAGAGTTTAGCCCTCCCTTAAGATTCCGATTGCACATCATCATTTTTCAATCTTTCTTACTATCACGTTTAACACAAACCAAGTCTATGGTTAAGTTCTTACGCCTGTACTGCTGTATTGCAACAGTATTTTTGCTCCAATCTGTTTTCCTGCGACTGGATGCTCAAACTTTTACGGCCTCAATTGAGCCGTACACGTCTTTGGCATTGAGTAAGCAGTTTAGCACTTATGAGGTGTTCAAATTGGATGCAACCCAGTTGGATTCCTATGTTAAATCCAACGCGGAAGCGCCCGCACAGATCAACATCGGCGCGCACAATTGGCAGCTCGATTTGACGCTCAACCCCATTATTTCGGACAATTACGCTTTGCGGGTGCAAACCGCTGCCGGGGTAACCACCACTTATCCCAAACGTAACATTGCATTTAAGGGGTATGAGCTTAACCAAGGCGGCATGGTTCGCCTGACCCTGAATGGCGAATTCCTGTATGGTTTTGTGGAGGAAGCGAACGAGCGTTACTACGTTGAACCACTTTGGTATTTTGACCGATTTGCAGCTAAAGACTTATTCGTACTCTACCCTAAAAGTGCCGTTACACCGCTTGAATCGGATGCTTGTGGCGTAACAGAGGAGACCATTGAGCTCCAAAAACTATTGCACGGTATTGAAAAAGCAGACGAACCAACTGGGACCGAAAATTCTGCATGTTACGAACTGGATTTAGCCATTGCTTCCGATGAACTGATGTTGGACAAGTATGGCTCCGTTGGCGGAGTGGAAAACCACAATATTGGCGTAATCAATGATGTGGAAGGCGACTACACTGGGAATTTTAACCACGACCTGGATTTTATTATTGTTACTCAATTTGTTGCCAGCAATGACCCTTGGTCACCCTCCACCAATGCTGGAACCTTGCTCGCAAGTTTCCGGGATTGGGGAAATGCAGGCAATTTTGGGGTCACTTTTGACATTGGCGAACTTTGGACTGACCGTGATTTTGATGGTGGAACGGTCGGTATCGCTTACCTGAATGGCGTGTGTAATTCAGTCAAATATCACTGCCTGCAGGATTTTACAGGGAATGCTGAACAGCTCCGTTGTATGACCTCCCACGAGATTGGACATAACTTTAGCAGCAACCATGATAACTGCCCTCCCGGGAATTTTATCATGTGCCCATTTGTATCCAATTCAACCACATGGAGTGCCCAATCCACTACGGCAATCAACAACTACATGCAGACCAAGATCAACAGCGGCTGCCTCACCGCCTGTGGTCCACCGCCTCCACCTTTGATTGCCGGTTTCGATTGGGCGCCCAATCCGGGATGCCAAGGACAGGCCGTTACGTTTACCGATCTATCTTCCGGCAATATTAGCAGCTGGGCCTGGACTTTTCAAGGCGGAACCCCTGCTACCTCCAACCAGCAAAATCCTTCGGTCACCTGGAATACCCCAGGTATGAAAAACGTAACACTCACCATTACCGGTGTGGGCGGCTCCAATGCCCTCACCCAGGTAGTCGAAATACTTCCACTGCCAGTGGCATCCTATACCCATGTGGTAAATGGATTGGAAGTTACGTTTACCAATACTTCCACCAATGCAACCTAGATCGGAAGAGCACACG
>JALHPW010000408.1 GCA_022842255.1 Saprospiraceae bacterium
AGTGCTCAAGCCAGAGTCCCTGAAAAAAGCTACCACGCCTTACATCCTTCCCAATGGTACAAACACCCACTACGGTTATGGACTTCAAATGAGCAATTTGCTGGGCAGCACAACCGTCGAGCACAGCGGCGGCATTCACGGGTTCTTGAGCGATTTGGTGTACCTGCCCAAAGAGGAAGTTTGTGTGGCTATTCTTACCAATTGCGATTGCGAACCACCCCGCGACTTGACGCCAAGGATTGCGGCGATGGTGATTGGAAAACCATTTCAACCCACCCCTATCACCATGAATGTCAAGGATTTGGAGCAATATGTAGGCGTCTATGAAAACGAAAAAAAGGAACAACGGATCATCCGTTTGGAGGATGGGCAACTGACCTCCATGCGCACGGGTGGCAGCAAGTTCAAGCTCAAACCATACGGCACCGACCAGTTTTTCTTCGAGGAATCGTTTGCCCGCATCACATTCATGCGTGAAAAAACCGGCGATAAAAAGGTGATAAAAGCCAATGTGGACGACCGGGTTGCGGCCGAAAACCTGTGGGTAAAGACCGATAAACCCTTGCCCGCCGCTCGCCAGGAGATACAACTGAAAGAGGCCCAATTGGCCCCTTTTGCGGGGGAATATGCGCTGATGCCGGGTTTCAACATCGCTATCACGGTCGAAAACGAGAAGATATACTGCCAAGCAACCGGACAACCGCGTATTGAATTATATGCCTCCACGCCCACCCGTTTTTTCTTGAAGGTGGTAGAAGCTGATATTGAATTTTACCCGGAAGCCAATGGAGCGGTCAATAAAATGGTGCTTTTCCAGGGCGGCCAGGAGCTGGAAGGGAAGCGGGTGAAATAATTGTTATTAGCTTTTAGGCTGTGGAACACAGTTCATCCCGAATTTTATAAATGGATAAATTAAACCGGAAAACCGCAAAACCGGAGAACCGGAAAATGTAAAACCACGTGTCTGGATCGCGAATTGGGCAAGAATTTAAGACCAATTCGATGGAGCACATCTTGATTTTGCGGTTTTACATTTTCCGGTTCTCCGGTTTTGCGTTTTTTTTCAAACTTTCCTAAAATTTGGGATGGCTCATGTTTTTTATTCCCCCTTCCACTTATTTGCAAAATACTCCTGTACCATGCGGTGGCGGAAACGCCAGGTGGCACCGTTGGTTTCCATAAAATGCTGGATTGCCATATCATTGAGAAAAAACACAAGCCGCAATGGGAGCAGGTTTTTCCTAAAAAGTAGCCAGCGAAGGTGCCAATGCTGAAGGATGGAGAAATGAAACCGTTTTGCGGATGCTCTAAAGCGCTGATATGGAGTTTTTATTATTAATAAATTGGGTGAATTATATAACATAGCAAGTAAGATGGGGACTGGCAATATACTTAGCCCAGCAAGAATGCCTAATAATGTCCAAATAAGTGTTTTTAAAAAATCATTTGTTTCATTCCAAGCGAGATAAGCGATAAATACAGAATAAAGGATTGCTATTGAAAGCCACAGGATTCTCACACGTTTTAAACTCTCTGAAAATCGAGAAAATGACCAATCCCAATAGTCATTTGTCCAAATTTCAGGAGGTGTTTTCTCAAATGCAGCAACAACTGCTGACAAAAAGACCAAAGAAAATAATCCGACGGAAAAGCCAATAAACCCATACCCTTTTTCAAAAATTTCAAAAATAAGACATGAGCATATCGAACCAAATAATCCAAAAATCCCTACTCCCTTAGATGCACCTGCTAATGCAAATTGATGCCTCCCCCACTTCCACCAATCATACTGCAAATCCCGCAACTCAAAAACCACCAAGCCCTCCCGGTTCATCCTCGAAGCCAAAAACGACAACCAATGCTCTACCTGCGCAGCAGAGTGATTGCGCCATCCTGGTTTCAAAGCCTCTGTTATAAACCGCTCCAAAAGCTCGCTTTCTCGAATTTTCACATCCTCCGTTTTTGAAAACCCGAACTGCTCCCAGCGTTTTCCAGAAGCAAAAAGCAACTGGGCTGTATTGAGAAAAAACGGCGTCCTCAATGCTTCCAACAAGGGTGCATCCTGACGAATGGCTTGCAGTAATGGCTTTGCTTCGGGTTGGTTGAACGACCAGGCAAGGAGTTGCGTTTCAATTTGTTCGGGCGTAAGTTGGGCTACCTCGATGGGCAGGTAGATGTTGGTCGGGATAAACTCCTCCAGCGCCTTCAATTCCTCTTTGCGACAACTTACGGCAAACTGACGATTGGCATCAGCGCCATACTCCCCAATCGCAGCCAGGCAAGAAGAGCGATCTGACTCCGGAACTTCATCGAGGCCATCCAATAGCAATATAAGCGGTATTGTCTGCCGAACTTGGTCGGCGCCAACGCGGTTGGTGCTGAGTTCAAGGTACAACACTTCTGCCAGCCATTCGTCCAGGTTTTTGAAGCTGCTACGCCAAGAGGCAAGATTGAGCAGTACGGGGAGTTCTTTATGAGGGGAGTTGAGCTGTGCTTCAGCGAGTTGGAGCAACAGAGTAGTTTTGCCTGCGCCGGGCACACCGGAAAGTAACAATCGACCTCTGCCCTCGACAAAAAGATCAAACATGGCCGTGGAGACTTGCTCGGCTTTCAAGGTCATCACTTCACCGCTCACCCCAATGTCAGCAGAAATTTTGCGAAGGTTGACAGGCTCCTTCCCGGCAAGTTTATCACTCCTGCGTTTGGAGTAGCGGTGCAATAAATCTGCCCGAAGTTCAGCCATGAACTTGGCATCGGGCGCTTGGCTTAGGTTGGACGAACGGCGGAACCACATGATTACATTCGATTTTCGCAGCCGTGAAGGTAGTATATTCGAGAAATTGATAGGGCTTCCTACCTTCGCCCGCCCAACCATCTAAATCCCCACACAAAACAGCCCACTTTTCATGCAACTAGACAGTTTTGAAGTCATCGGCGGTCAGCCGCTTAAAGGCGAACTACAGCCTCAGGGCGCCAAAAACGAAGCCCTGCAAATCATCAGCGCCGTGCTGCTCACCGACGAGCACGTTACCATTTCGAACGTGCCGGATATCCTCGATGTAAACAAACTCATCGAACTCCTGCGTGGGTTTGGCGTCACCGTGGAACGTCTGGCTCCAGACACCTACCGTTTTTGCGCCGGCACCATCGATATCAACTACCTGCGCTCCGATGCCTTTATGAAAGACGCCGGTCGACTGCGCGGTTCGGTGATGCTGATTGGACCCTTGCTCGCCCGCTTTGGTCGTGCGACCTTGCCCAAACCCGGTGGCGATAAAATTGGTCGGCGGCGGCTAGACACCCACTTTTTGGGCTTCCAAAAACTGGGCGCAGAATTCAAATACGACGACGAAAAGGACATCTACTACGTAGAACAGCCCAAAAACGGTTTGCAAGGTACCTACCTGCACATGGACGAAATCTCCGTGACGGGTACCGCCAACGTCGTAATGGCTGCCGTGCTGACCAAAGGGAAAACCACGATTTACAATGCCGCCTGCGAACCCTACGTGCAACAACTCTGCCGTATGCTCCAACGTATGGGCGCCAAAATCGATGGGCTCGGCTCCAACCTGCTCCACATCGAAGGCGTGGAAAGGCTGGGTGGCACGGAACACCGCTGTCTGCCCGATATGATCGAAATTGGTTCGTTCATTGGCTTGGCGGCCATGACCCAAAGCGAAATCACCATCAAAAACGCCGGGGTCGAACATCTTGGCATCATTCCACATACCTTTGAGCGTTTGGGGATTCAAATTGAGGTCCAAGGCGACGACCTGCACATTCCGGCACAGGAAAATTACGAAATCCAGACCTTTATAGACGGTTCCATCCTTACGATTTACGACGCACCTTGGCCGGGTTTTACGCCCGATTTGATGTCTATTATCCTGGTGGTAGCCACACAGGCCCGTGGCTCTGTACTGGTGCATCAAAAGATGTTTGAAAGTCGCCTGTTTTTTACCGACAAGCTGATCGACATGGGCGCACAAATCATCCTTTGCGATCCGCACCGCGCCACGGTCATCGGACTCGACCGCAAATACCCGCTTCGTGGGATTGAAATGACCTCGCCCGACATCCGCGCTGGGCAGGCTTTGCTTATTGCGGCGTTATCGGCCAAGGGCAAGAGTGTGATCCACAACGTGCATCAGATTGACCGAGGGTATCAGCACATCGATGCACGGTTGAACGCCATTGGGGCGAATATTACTAGGGTTTGAGCAGCCTCAAGTACCATAAATCAAGTTCATTTCCACCAATCCCGTTTTCATGAAACTTTTTCGTTCTACACTGGGTCTTCTGTTTGTTTGTTGTTCGCTTCAGGTTGCCACCGGCCAGGTTTTTATCAATGAAGGTTCCAACAAAAACTATTTAAACATCGCAGACGAGGACGGGGATTTCTCTGATTGGATAGAATTGTACAATGCTGGCACGGATACAGTCAAACTCGCAGATTATACCTTGAGTGACGACCTAGGCAACCCCGGCAAATGGGCCTTTCCCAATGTCAATTTGTTGCCAGGGGAGTATAAAACCGTTTTCTGTAGCGGGAAGGATAGAAGGCCCATCAGTGGGTTTGTGGATGTGCTCAACGAAACCAATTTCAACGCGGTGGTGGGCTGGAATAATCACGTTTTTTCGACGCCCTTTTATTGGGACGGCGTTTCTTCCTTGCTGATCAATACCTGCTCCTACAGTTCAACGGGCTACACCACCAATTCTGTTTTCAACCAGTCCACCACGCCTGAGTACTCTACGATTTTCGCGTTTATGGATGGCAGCCCTTTCGTTTGTGAGGCGGCCTATGGAAACCGGGTTGCTTTTAGGCCCAATATCCGCTTGAACAATGTGGTGGTGGGCGAAGGCACCCAACAAAACTCTCCCTTTGATTATCCTGCGCCCTATGGTAACTGGTATTGGGCGGCCAGGAATCAAATGGTCATCCCGGCTTCAGAACTCATTGCAGCAGGACTTACGCCAGGGAATATCGACAGCCTGGCGTTTGATGTCGTGTCTACCGACCCCAATACGTTTTATGATTATATCAATTGTTCCATGAAATTGGTCTCTTACGAGGCCGTAGGGACCAAATTTGAACCTGTTGACCCA
>JALHPW010000409.1 GCA_022842255.1 Saprospiraceae bacterium
TTCCGAAAGTTCCAAACTTTCGGAAAGTTCAATCCCCTCACACCCACTGAAAATGTGCGTCTGCGACGTAAAACACCAGCCTGAAAGTGGACAACTGGCCGTAAAATTCAAGTTCTTTTGGGACGACCTCGAGGTCACCCTGGAAAAACAAACCGGACAAAACCTGGACCTGAAAACGCCCTCCGCCCAGACCCACCAGGTGCTGGATGCGTTTGTAAAGCAACAGTATCACTTGAAAATCAACGGTCAGGCAGTACCGCTCCGCATCCTGCGCTCGGAATTTCAAGACCCCGTACTGGTGGTCGAATGGGTGGTGGATAATTTTCGTGCAGCACCCGCATATCAGGTCGAATTGAGCAATCAAATCCTCCTGGACGTTTTTCCAGATCAGTACAATCTCGTGCGGTTTGACTTTTTCGGCGACGGCAACCTGGAAACCATGCGCTTCGAGCGCGCAGAGCGATTTTTGAGCAAAAACATCGTAAAACGAAAGGGGTAGGGTGTACTGAAATCCTGCTTTTTTTGAATTGGAGTCTTTAAATTTGCCTGCAACAACCCGTACCCCCCTTACCGATGTTGCCATGCAGGATTTGCTTCAACAACAATTACAGACCACTTTCCAGGCGTTTCACCCGGTACGGGAAACAAGTCTCCGTGCGGTGTTCGAGCAATGCGCCATCAAAACCTTTTTGAAAAACGACCTGATCGCTAAGGCTGGGAAAACCGACCCTTTTGAATATTTTTTGCTGGAAGGCATGCTGCACAGCTTTTCCGTGACGCCTGACTTTGATCAGGTTTCCACCCGTATTTTCCTGCCCCGCAGCGTGGTTACGCCCCATATCGTGCGCACTTCGGATACCAAAAGCCTGCAATCCTTGGCTTGTTTGCAGGATGCCGTCGCGGCTGTTATTCCCGTCGATGTATTTAGCCGGCTGATGCGAGAACACCCGGATTTGAATGCATTTGGCCACAAAGTGGTAGAGCGCGAACTGATTTTGAAAACACAACGAGAACTGGCGCTGCTCACCTTGCCTGCCAAAGAACGCTTAATTCGTTTCCGAAACGAGTACCCCAACCTGGAAAACCTGATTCCACTCACGGTCATTTCCGGGTTTCTGGGCATTACCCCCGTTTCGCTCAGCCGCCTGCGCAACGAACTCGCGAATTCGAAAACCTGACATCTACTCTGATTAAAGTGATTTTGATGATTTGATTGATTCAAAAGCCTGATTTTAATTGATTAGATGTGCGCAGTGCACAAACCACTCTGCGTTGGCTATCATTTCTTATCATTTGTAAAGTGTGGTCATTGGGATGCCCCTGACTTTTGTGCCGTAAAACTTTTAAAAATGGCACAACTCAAGTTAAGCACACTGTCGCAAAGCGAGCTACTCTCGATAACAGAATCGCCCGGCGCCCAATACCTGGTCCTGGATGCCCAGGATGTTTTGATGGAATGTTATGCTGGTTTAGCCGACTTGGAAAGCAAGACACCGGTTACAGCGCAGACCACTTTCAATGCTTTTTCCATCACCAAGACCGCTACTGCAGCAGCAGTGCTGAAGCTGGTTGAACAAGGCAGGATTGGGTTGGAAGCGTACATGAATCCTTTGTTTCGGGAATTTCATTTCAGTCACCCCTTTACGCTTCGCCAACTGCTTTCGCATCAAGCGGGTTTCTCCAACCCAATCCCTATTTCATGGGTGCATCTGGCGGCAGAAGACGACGCGTTCGATGAACGAAAATTCAGCATCAACCTCATCGACAGGCATTCTGAACAGAAATTCAAACCCGGTACAAAAGCTGCCTATTCCAGTATTGGCTATCTGCTGCTTGCGCAAATCATTGAGCAAGTTTCCGGCGAATCCTATGAAAGTTATGTCCGGAAAAATGTCCTGCCCGCGCTCGAGGAAACAGATACGCTGGATTTCAGGATAGAAAACCATGAACGGCAAGCAGTGGGGTATCACAAACGCTTTTCCTTTTCCAATCTATTGCTGGAATGCTTTCTGGACCGGAAAAAGTATATCAAAGGCCAATACGGCTCTTGGACGGCATTTCAGCCATTTTATGTGAACGGGAAAGCTTACGGCGGTCTCCTAGGCAATGCGCGTGGTCTTGCCGCTTATCTGCGCGCTTACCTGAACCAAAGCATTTTCCTCCATCCGGAAACACAGCAAATGATGTTTGCGGAGCAAAAAGGCGGACTCAGCCTGGGTTGGTATACGGGGAAATTACATGGTGAAAAGTTCGTCTGCCATGCAGGCGGCGGGGGCGGGTATTATGCTGAAATACGGATTTACCCGGAACTGAACATAGCAAGTGTATTGCTCCGCAACCGAAGCGGGTTCAGCGATTTGCGCCTGCTCGACAAAATCGATTCAACAAGCATTTTTTCAACTAAACTTTTTAAGCAATGAAACAACTTTTTTTCAGTATTCTGATTGGCTTTTTGCCTGTTTTGCCCGATGTTATGGCACAAACAACGACGCCTCCATCCACTTTGGCGCTTGAGGTAGATCCCGCTCCTTTTATCCTGGGAGGGTATTCGGTAAGTGTACGGTACAGCCCGAAAAGCCTGAACCATTTCAGTGTTATGGGCTCGGTGTACAGTTCCAGACTTCCCGATAAAATGATGAGCAAGGCCAATTACGAAAAGGGCTTTCGCGACCTAAAACTTGAAACCAGTTACGCGCTCTTTGTGGATTATTTTCTGAAGGCGAACAGAACTGGGTTTCATGCCGGTCCCTCGATGTTTTTCTATTCCAAATCAGTGGGAAACCAATTCGACACAGGAAGGCAAAGCTTTAGCAGCATTTACCCAAACCTGCGGGTTGGATATCTGTACAAGCCTTTTAAGAAGTCGGGATTGTACCTGAACCCCTGGTTTAATGTCGGAAAGGAATGGGTGACGAAGCGGGAAAATGCTTCGCATGGCGCTGATTTTGTACCTGAGAAACTTATGTACATTCTTGCACTCCATGTGGGGTACCGCGTCACGTTTTGAGCGCGGATTTTGGCACGAACAATTTAATTGACTTGACCACAAACTTCCCGAAAGTTTAAAACTTTCGGGAAGTTGTATTTCAATGGAAACGAAAATTAGTTTGCCGGAAAACAAGTCCATTCTCTACTGGACTTTCACCGGCTACTCCCATAAATAATCCCGCCCCCAATCACATCGTCGCCTTCAAAAAACACGGCGCTTTGTCCGGGAGCGATGCCTTTGACATTGGCATGGAATTGAACTTCCACGTCATTGCCAACAGGGCGCAGGGTGCTGACGGTGCCACCGTCGCGGTAGCGCACTTTGGTCACCGCTTCCAAACCTTCCAGCGGTAACTCCTTGTATTTCATCATATTGACTTTGCCCACCATCATGCTGTTGCGCACCAAATCGTCTTCGCGGCCGAGCACCACGGTGTTGGTATCGGGGCGGATTTCGGTCACAAACATCGGCTCGCCAAGCGCGATGCCCAGGCCCTTACGTTGTCCGACGGTATAAAACGGATAGCCTTCGTGTTTGCCCAAAACCTTGCCCTGCGCATCCACAAAAACGCCCCCGGCCACCTGTTCGTCCAAACCGTCAATGCGGCGGCGCAGGAAGCCCCGGTAATCGTTGTCGGGCACAAAACAAATCTCGTAGCTCTCGGCTTTTTTGCTGAGTTCGTCCCAGCCTCGTTCGGCGGCCATTTGGCGCACTTCGGGTTTGGTGAATGGGCCGAGCGGCATACGGGTACGGTTCAGGCATTCCTGACTGAGTCCCCACAACACATAGCTTTGGTCTTTCTGCCGGTCCTTGGCCCGGGTAATGTATTTGCGGCCTTCGAGTTCGTTGATGATGCCGTAATGGCCCGTTGCAATAAACTCACAATCAAGCATATCGGCGCGGCGCAGGAGGGAATTCCATTTGATGTGCGTGTTGCACAACACACAGGGATTGGGCGTGCGACCGGCCATGTACTCGTCCACAAAATTGTCAATCACATAATCGCCAAACTCCTCGCGGATGTCCACGATGAAATGGTGGAAACCAAGTTTCACGGCCACCTGGCGGGCATCGTTGATGCTGTCGAGCGAGCAACATCCGGTCTCTTTTTTCGAGCCGCCGCTGGTGGCATAATCCCAGGTTTTCATCGTCACGCCCACCACTTCCCAACCCTCTTCGTGGAGGAGGACTGCGGCGACCGTACTATCTATTCCGCCCGACATGGCGACCAGTGCTTTTCCGTGCTTGCTCATTTTTTCTTGAATTGGAGGGTGTAAACAACATTTGCCGCCAATTGGTTCGAATTGCAAAGGTCGGAAGTTTGGAGAACCGTAACAAGCGAATATTATTGGAGGGGAAGCTCGCGGATAACGCGGATTTTCTAATAGAAGTCATCCCAAATTTTAGGAAAGATTAAAAGAAAACAGCAAAACCGGAGAACCGGAAAATATAAAACCGCAAAATCAAGAAGCGTTCGATCGAGATGTCCTTAGTAACTGTTTGAGTTATTCTTGCCCAATTCGCGATCCAAACACGTGGTTTTACATTTTCCGGTTCTCCGGTTTTGCTGTTTTCCTGTTTAATTTATCGATTTAAGAATTTGGGATGGCTCCTATTTGAAAACCCAGGCCATATACTATCGTCCTACTACCAGCATCCGTCCCACGCGTCCTTGGGAGGTTTCCAGTACCACGACGTAGGTACCTGCGGGCAAATCGCCCACTGGAATCGAACGGGAATGCTCCCCGGCAGGGAACCGCTCGGCTGTATTTTTCCAGACGGTTTTTCCATTGATATCCACCACTTTAAGGGTGATTCTCTCTTCTTTTGACAAGGAAAAATCCAGGATGGTTCGTTCAGAAGCTGGATTTGGGCGCAGTGCCCGAATATTCAAGGCGGCAATGGGCTCGGATGTTTTGCTGGGCTCAGCCAGGTCCGTTTGCCAAACACCGAGGCCGTAAGTAGCCACACGAAGTTTAAAATCGGGGGCAATGCTCAGGTGCATGGCCAACATGGCTTGTGGAGCTCCGGCGGAATAATAATCCCAAACCTCACCTGCACTGCTGGAATACCATACGCCGAGGTCGTTGGCCACATAAAAGTTGGCAGTATTTGGGTCGA
>JALHPW010000410.1 GCA_022842255.1 Saprospiraceae bacterium
TTGCCGGATGCGCATGGAACGCCGGATGTCCACGCCCCAAATCAGGCTGCTGAGCATAATCTGACCAATCCGGAGCGAGGTGTAAAAAGCGAAATAGAGCAGTCGCCCAATGGCGCGGAGTTTTTTCATAGGTGGGGCAAAAATGGTAAGAATTGGCGGATATTTTCCAAACTCTGGCCAACGATTCAAGGTCCTTCCCACGTCTTTCAGTTACTTTTGACTTTCTGAACATCACCTTACGCCTTCCAATGAAAAGAATCTATTTATTGCTATTTCTTTCCTGTATATTGTTACAAATCGTTCATGCGCAAACATTTGAGTGTTCACTTGCAGCTGGAATTTCCACATCAGCAAGCTTGATTGAGCCTTATGGGGATAATAAATGGCTTATTGCGGGACGAGGCGAACCCGAATTTGGGGCCTATTTTCAAGATACCCTTTTTGTGGCAGTGGTTGGCGATGACGGGCATATTGAATTGCGTAAAAACCTGAGCATGCCATTCGAGGAAGTACATTTCTTTCACGATTTATTGGCTTTGCCTGATGGGGGGATCTTGGTAAGTTTTGAATCCACCCTTTGCGATGTGGCTGGGTATGTACTTTCAGTGCAAAGGCTTGATGCTCAAGGTAATTTACTTTGGGAAAAAACAAACGGATTTGTGTTTGGGGAAACGCGACCTCCGGAAAATTGGTTTATCGCACCCGATGGGAATTTGCTTGGTGCATCTTACAACCAAATATGGAAAGTCAATCCCAACTCGGGCGATATCATTTGGAAGGCAGTATTGGAGGGCGTGAATGGGGGATTCTTGAACCCCTTTGAATTTGAGTTGATACCGAGCACCGAAGATTTTTTTGCCCTGGGAAACCCGGATTTTCAACTTTGGAAACAGTCCGGACCTATGCAAACTCCAATTTATGTGTTAGAAAAACTGCTAGAAACACCCAGTTATTATCGTTACCTGGGCCGTGCACCCAATAACTGGTTTTATGCTTGGCAGGTTTACCCTACCAATAAAATTGTACGATTAAACCTTGATTTTCAATTGGATAGCCTCCCGATTAACTTGATTGATCATGGCCAAAAGGACATAGCGTTTGGTGATGAAGGGTTTTATTTGACCGAGTCAAGTGCCGGCACTCACAGAATACGGCGTTTTAATGGAAATGGCCAGGACCCGGTTGATCTGCATACAAACCATCAATGGTTGAACCCTCTAGCCATATCAGCACATAAAGGCTATATTGGTGTAATTGGAGAAGATGGCTCAGGCGCAACCAATTGGCCAATTTACAACAATACATGCACAGGAGCTTGGGTTCGCAGTTTTCAGGAGTTGAACCCAATGTTGTCCGCTATAACGCCGGATGCTGCCGTTATTGAAGTACAACAAAATACACCCGTGGATACAGCTTCCCTGCCCAACTTCCCAGTTGGTAATGTGTACAATTTCGAAGGAGGCGACTTTAAAATCAGCATCACAAATTCAGGCGCCATTCCTATCGAGGATATTTGCTTGAATGTGGTTTTCGGTTTTAACCAGTTTTATTTTTGCCCATATAGACCGGCGAAGCAAATCCGGTATTCGAATCTAAACCTCGCTCCCGGCGAATCCACCTGGCTTAATTTTGGCGATGTTTTAGCAGAGGCACAAGCCGAAGTCCCTACCGAAATCTGCTTCTGGACTTCCTCGCCCAACCAGCAGCCGGACGCCGTGCACGAAAACGACCGCTTTTGCCATCCGCTTACCTATGTAGTAGCAGCAAAGGAGCCTGATTTTGGGGCCTTTTCAATTGCGCCCAACCCTGCGGATCAATTTGCAGACCTGACTTTTCTGGAAGACGTGCAGGGCGAGCCTTGGCAAGTTTTTGATGCCCTTGGACGTCAGATGTCGGCGGGCATTTGCCCTGCGCGCGAAACGCTTCGTTTGGAAACAGCCGCGCTGCCCAACGGATTTTATCTTTTTCAAGTCAAAAACCGGGTGAGCAAGCTGTTGGTGCAGCATTGAAATAGGTAAACAGACATTTTAGATATCTAACTTAGATTTGATGCGAAATGAAAAATCTGCTATTGTATTTTTTTCTTTTAGGATTACATTATGCTCATTCTCAGTCTTTTGAGCGCTCTCTTTCCGCTGGATATCATACACAATCATTGTTAGTCAAACCATATTTGGATGGCAAATGGTTGTTGGCCGGGAAAGGGGTAAGTGAGCCTGGCGCAATCTTTAAGGACACCCTTTTTATTGCAATTATTGATCAGGATGGCCAACTGCTCTTGCGAAAGAACCTGGCTGTGCCAGAATCTGAAACACAGGAATGGATGGATTTATTGACACTGCCTGACGGGGGGATTTTGGCTACATTTTTATCTACATATTGCGATGGGGGGAAGTATTACTTGTCAGTCCAGAAACTAGATGACCAAGGAGACCTAATTTGGGAAAAGAATGCAAGCGAGGATTTAGAAATTACCCGCCTTCCTGATAAATGGTTTGTCGCCCCGGATGCTAGTGTTATTGGTGCTACTTGGGACCATGTATGGAAATTAGATCTCAACACTGGAACAATTCTGGAAAACCCCGAACTGATAGGAGCAAACCAGGGGAGTAATTTTGCGCGTGCATTCCAACATATTCCAGATACTGAAGATTTTTTTGCCTTAGGGGTTCCATCTGTTCAACTTTGGCACAAATCAGGCTCATCTACCTTTCCGAAATACAATTTGGTGCAAAGTTTGGAGTTGCCGCATGGAATGGGCATTGAAATAAAGCCTGGAGGAAATGGATGGTTTTACGGTTATAATCGTTATGAAAGGCAATTTGAGCGAGTGAATTATGCATTGCAACATGAGGTTGTACACAAAATAAATATGCCGGAATCCTATTTGATTGATTTTGAAATCAGTGGGTCTATCCTTTATTATGGATTGAAAGACAGCGTTCTACGTTTGAAAAAAATCGAAATCCAAAATCAGGTTGTCGAGACCATTGAAACATTGGATTTACGGCGAAACCTAAGAGACATTTCAGTTCAAAATGGATGGATGGCATTGGCAGGTTCAGAATTCCTAAATAAATTCGATACTCTCAATTGGTATGCAACCAATAGTGCTGCCTGGGTAAGCGCACTTTCCGTGTCATCGCCTAATAATCCCACATCAATGCCCGATGCGGCGGTTACTGAAATAGCCCAATCCTATCCCATGGATATCGAAGAAATCAATAGCCTCCCCCTTGGCAATCTTTATAATATTTCAGGAGGCGGATTTAAGATAAAAGTGACTAATGTTGGGCCGACACATTTGAATCGGGTTAATCTCAACAACGAGTTTGACAGAATAATTACACAGAATTTTATCTGCTATTCGATTGCGGCGAAGCAAAAGCAATTTACCAATTTAAATCTGGGGCCGGGCGAGTCAACTTGGCTTGACTTTGGAGATGTGGAAGCTCAAGGGCAAATGGAAGTCCCCACTGAAATCTGTTTCTGGACCTCCTCGCCCAATGAGCAGCCGGACGCTGTCCATGAAAACGACCGGTTTTGCCATCCCGTCACCTATGTCGTAGCGGCGCACGAGCCTGACTCCTATGCCTTTTCATTTAGGCCCAACCCAGCCGACCTATTTGCAGACTTATTCTTTCAGGAAGACCTAGCGGGCGAGCCCTGGCAGCTCTTCGATGCACTTGGGCGGCTGATGACAGCGGGTGTTTGCCCCAGTGGCAACACGCTTCGTTTGGAAACAGGGCGGCTACCCAACGGCTTTTATCTTTTTCAAGTCAAAAACCGGGCGAGCAAGTTGTTGGTGCAGCATTGAAAAGTACCTTCGCGCCATGCGCCATCGACTCCTTTTCCCAATCGTCAGCCTCGCTTTTGCGGGACTGACGATTTTTTTGGGATATTTTGTCCAACGTGCTGATTTTTATGTATTTATTACCGCTTTTGGGGTCTTTTTCGGACTATATGCTTGGGTCGTTTTTTTTCAACCCAACCCATTTTCAGAGCCTCAAACCCGCTTTTTTCTTTGGCTAAGCATTGGTTTGCGGGTATTGTTGGTTTTTAGCATCCCCAACTTGTCGGACGACTATGCACGGTTTCTGTGGGATGGGCATTTGACCGTGGCGGGCATCCACCCGTTCCTGCATCCACCTACCTATTTTATTGACAATCAAATACTTCCGCAGGGGATTGGACCTGAGTTGTTTGAAAAACTCAACTCGCCGAATTATTACACGGTGTACCCGCCGGTTTGTCAGGCAGTCTTTGCTTTGGCGGCCTGGCTTTTTCCTACCTGTGTTTGGGGTGGGGTTGTGGTCATGAAACTGTTTTTGCTAGCTTGCGAAATGGGCACCATTTGGCTGATGTACAGATTTGGTTCCGCCGCGACGGAGCAAAACAAATTGTCCGTATTGGTCTACGCGCTCAACCCACTTGTCATCCTCGAGATCACCGGGAATTGCCACTTTGAAGGGGCCATGATTTTTTTCTTGCTGGCAGGAATGCTTGCACTGCGAAAATCAAAGATTGCCCAAGGGGCCGTTTACTTGGCCTTAGCCACGGCCAGCAAGATGTTGCCCATCATGCTACTCCCCATCGTCTGGCGCTGGCTGGGTTTTCGTAAAGGATTGAAATTCAATGTGGTATTTGGACTGGCCTGTTTGCTGTTGTTCGCGCCCTTATTGGCCGTTTTGCCCAATATTTTGGAAAGCCTGGATTTGTATTTTCGGCAATTCCAGTTCAATGCAAGCATTTATTACCTCGTCCGTGAAGTAGGGTTTATGCAAACGGGTTGGGACATCGGGGAATCCTCTGGGCCTGTGTTGGGTGGTTTGACGGTGTTAGGTGTGTTGATCATTGCCTGGCGTACCCATCGTGTTTCCAGGGACCAACTTTCCGAAAGTTTACAAGCACCCTTACTGTTCGCGCTCGCTCTTTACCTCTTTCTATCTGCCACAGTACAACCCTGGTATCTGACCGTCCCACTTGCCCTGTCCATCGGAACGCGCTGGCGATTTATGGTCCTTTGGTCTGGGCTTTCAGCACTTTCCTACAGTCACTACATCGGCGGAGGATTGCAGGAAAACTATACGCTGATTGGCCTTG
>JALHPW010000411.1 GCA_022842255.1 Saprospiraceae bacterium
GATGGGCGAAACAGGCTGCTGAGCGGCTGCCTGCTGCACGGACAATAGGGCTGCTACACTGGCAGCAATGCTCCAAGATTTGTTCGTTTTGTAGGGTCGAATAGCAGGCGGGGAGGCCAAGAGTGGCCTTTCCAATTGGTCTTGCCGAAATTTGCCGCAAACCTTTCCAGTGCTTTTCCGCAAGACCTCAAGTATTTCCGCGTCCGTTTTCTGCGTGAAGTCCACGACCGATTTTTCACAAATAGAGCAGTGCCTACAATCGTGCCGCACAGCGGTCATTGCTGACCAGTCTTCATGACAAGGTTCGGGAATATGGATTTTTTTGGCCATGCCGATTGAGTTTTGGTGTTGTAGATATAACGGTCAAAAAAGCAGTTCAGCGTGGATAGGTTAGGATAATTTGACGTTGTAATTAATGGGAACCATGTGTGTGGGCCGGGTTGAATTAACCCAACAAACATACAAACTGCATAGATGCTTTGACTTGGTAAAAATTCACGCGATTGCAGAAGTATTTTTTGAAAAACGACCCATTCGACCAAGTAGATGTACCGAAGTGATAAAACGATGTTTCTTTGCTCAGTACTTTTTTTGAAAAATGGAAGCACAAGACGAAACCACAGTCCCCAAAACAAGCAAGTCAAGGTGTAAAAACTGCGGCGAAAAATTATCCAAACGCGGCAAATTCTGTCCTGGTTGCGGTCAACGCGACTTCGACGGACGTATCCGAATGCGCGATTTGTTGGCCAAGTTTTTTGCCAATATTACGCACCTCGACAACAAGTTTGTGAAAATGTGCTGGCATTTGTTTGTGCCGGCCAGGGTCACGCTGAACTATTTCGAGGGGAAAATAAAGCGATACCCGCACCCGGTGCAGTTCTTTTTCATCGTAATGTTCTTCTTCTTGCTGTTTTTTAGCAAACAATTCGATCAGGCGCAGGTGGACTTTACCGGAGGTGATTTTAGTCTTCAGGTGACCGGGGAACAACCCGATAGCATGGATCAGATTAAAAAATACCTGAGCGAATCGGGGTTGTACGGGGCATTCCAACATTATGTGAACGCAAAAAAATACCGGGCTGGGTTTGAGACCTTGCCCCAGGAATGGCAAACCCCAGTGGTACGACAGGCCATCGATTCAATTTCGCGAATGGTGGATGGCCCTTGGGAACGATCTGCAAAATATGTGCTCAAAATGGAGGCTAACCCCACCCAGACGGGCGGTCCTACAGATTCTCTGTCTATGAATTTTGGCATGACAGTAGTGAGGATATTGGTAGAGGATCTTGTCAACCTGAGTCCCGACTCCATCATCCAAAAATATAGATATACCGATTGGGACCAAAAAATAACTGTGCGACAAGGCATCAAGTCGCTCAAGGATCCGCAAGGACTCGTGCGGCAATACGTAGGGAGCTTTGGTTGGGCCATCTTGGTGCTCATTGCACTCATGGCTTTGGTGTTGAGATTGCTTTATTGGCGGCGCGGAGGCTATTATGTGGAGCACTTTATTTTCCTAATGCACCAGCAATCGGGCGCTTTTTTGCTGTTGACCCTTGCCCTTGTGGTGCATCAATTTTTATTCAAACTTCAAGCGGGTTGGTTGCTGGTAATTGCCTGGATTGGTATTTCCATGTTGCTTGCGATGAAACGCTTTTACCAAAATAATTGGGCCTGGACGATTGCTAAATGGTTGGTTTACTGTGCATTATACGTTTTGGGATTGATTGTGCTTTTCATTGCCACCTTGCTGGTGGTGTTTGTGGTTTTTTGAACCGCTACAACCATTTGACCTTTTCGAAGTGGTTGCACCCAAAATAGGCAATTTGTAGTGCAGATAGCCATAAAAACACTTGTTTTGCCCTCCATTTAAACGTAAATATCATGAACATTCTCCTAGGCAATCGCGAATACTTCAAAGGAATCCCCCAAATCCAATATGAAGGCCCCCAATCTGACAATCCATTGGCGTTTCGCTGGTATGACGCCGAGCGCAAGGTGGGTGGGAAAACCATGCGCGAACATTTCAAGTTTGCGATGGCCTACTGGCATACACTCTGTGGAACGGGGGGCGACCCGTTCGGGCCTGGTACGAAAAACTTCCCTTGGCTGGAAAAAAGCAAGCCCCTGGACCAAGCACGCGACAAAATGGACGCGGCCTTTGAGTTTGCTACCAAAATTGGAATCGAGTACTATTGTTTCCACGATTTTGATTTGGTACAGGAAGGTCCTACGCTGCGCGAAAGTGAGCGTAGGCTGGCCAAAATAACGGATTATGCCCTAGAGAAACAGCAGGCTTCGGGCCTAAAGCTCCTTTGGGGGACCGCCAATTTGTTCAGTCACCCGAGGTACATGAACGGGGCGGCCACCAACCCGGATTTCCAGGTAGTGGCTTGGGCGGGCGCACAGGTGAAGAATGCCCTGGATGCGACCATCAAACTTGGGGGCGAAAACTATGTGTTCTGGGGAGGTCGGGAAGGCTACATGAGTTTGTTGAATACGAACATGAAGCGCGAATTGGAGCACTTGGCCCGCTTCTTACACATGGCCAAGGATTATGCGCGCAAAGCGGGTTTCAAAGGCACTTTTTTTATTGAGCCCAAGCCCATGGAGCCTATGAAACACCAATATGATTTTGACGCAGCTACCTGCATCGGCTTTTTGCGCGAACATGGTTTGGATAAGGATTTTAAACTCAATATAGAAGTCAACCACGCCACACTAGCCTCGCATACCTTCCAACACGAACTACAAACGGCTGCGGATGCGGGCATGTTAGGCTCCATCGACGCCAATCGGGGGGATTATCAGAACGGTTGGGATACCGATCAGTTTCCCAACAACGTGTACGAACTAACGGAGGCTTTCCTGGTCATTCTTCAGGCGGATGGTTTTGCGGGTGGGGGCATCAATTTTGATGCAAAAACACGTCGCAATTCCACGGATTTGGCCGACATATTCTATGCGCACATTGGTGGGATGGATGCCTTTGCACGGGCCTTGTTGGCTGCACAGGAGGTATTGGAAAATTCGGATTACCGCAGCTTGCTCCGTGAGCGTTATGCTTCCTTTGATACAGAGGAGGGTCAAAAATTTGAATTTGGCAAGTTGAAAATGAAGGATTTACGCAACATTGCCCTCCGGGATGGCGAGCCATTGCAGCGCAGTGGACGGCAGGAGCTGTTTGAGAATTTATTGAGCCGTTACGTGTAGTTGGGCTGCTTTAATCCGGTAGTTTTCCGGGTGTCATATTTCGTGGAAGCAGGGTTTCCATCAAACCTGTTTGTACCGCTCGCCAAATAAAGCGGAGAATGCCGTCGCCGGGTTCGCGACGGTAATTTATGTTGCCTACTTTAAATGGGCGCATATTTTCATGCCCGTTGTTTCCGCGAAGGACCATGTTGGCGACCACCGAAATTAATTTCTTTTTGCGTCCATCTTTTTCATCCAAAACGCTGATTTTGAGGTCGTTGTAAGTTGCTTCGATTTGTCCGATGGCTAGTCCGTTTCGGACCCGTACTTGCAGCGCGATGGTTTCGGCATTGCCAGATTCTACCTTGAATTTATGTTGGCCTGCCACTAGGCGGTTCAAATAGGTCATGTCGGTTTTGCCCAAATGTGCCGAATAGTCGCAACGAAAGGTTGGAGACAACAATGGGATTTGGAGGGAAACATCGAGTAAGCCTGCCCCCATCAACTCGGCCCGGACATCGAGACGGGCCGGATTGGCATCGCTCATTTTCAAGGTGTCGTTGCTGATGTTCAGGATAACGCCCTGCAGGTGTTCGAATTCTAGTTGGCCTTCTTGATCGCCCTGCAATTCGGTGTACAAGACGTTGGCGTTCCGTACCAGGATGGTATCGATGTTCAGATAAGGTTTTATGGAACGAAAGAGCTCATGTGGCATCCGTTTTTGCTGGCTGTTGGGCAGGTTTTTGTTTTGATACACATCAATCCGGGCCGATTCGACTGTTAGTGTCTCGATTTTAATGGCCTTTTTGTGCAGTGCCTGGAAGAGGTTGAAGTGATTGACCTGGATGGTTTCGATACCGATTTTCAGGCGGGGTGTGCGAATTTTCAACCTTTTCATGAACGTTTCGTCCGCCACTTTTGGCAAAATACTTACCCCAGTCAAATGTACCGGCTCCTCTTGTCCGGCCATTGAAACCGATTGGATGCGGTACCCATACAAATCGCCCGTTGGATACCATTCGTAGTTGTGAAGGCTCAGCGAAATTTGCCCGGCATAAAGTGCTTTGCCTGTCTCTACGGTGTCGTTGGCAACCACATTAATATCCTTTAAAAACAGGTTGATACTATCTGCTTGTTGAGCGCCCCACTTGCCCATCCGGAAATTGCGGTAGGTTATTTTCCCATTGGTACTGGTCACCGAGCCGATGTGGATACTTTTTGCAACAGGGCTGATGAGCATTGGAAGCCGGTCGAGCATCCCTCGGATAAGCGAGTCTTTTCTGGGTGATTGTTCCAATGCGGTGTCTTGTACGGAGCTCATATTTATTTCCGGGTCAAGCACGAGTATTTTGCTCAGGGAAACATCTTTTGTACGCCAATACTGTATCAATCCAAGGTTTTTGATGCGCAATCGGCGAATTTGACCGTCCACTTTCATAGGAGCGTTGTCCGGATTGACCAAGCGTATTGAATCCCAACGGATTGAATCGGTGCTCAACCGGATTTCATCCGCTTCAGCCGATCCGGTAAAAGGATTGACGTGTAGTTTGCCGATTTGGAGGGTGTACATGCCTTGGCTAGACTCTGCTATGTGTTCTTCCAGCGTAGTTTTCACCAGGGGGTCTAGCCAAAACCGAACGAATAGGGACGCCGCGACAAAGAGGAGTACAAGCACGATGGACGAGGCAAGCAGAAACCTGCGCGCAAATGGGGACATGAGGCAAGGATTGGCACGGAACAAACTTCCACGCAGTGTGCGCAGGCCTTAAGCAACAACACCGCGGGGGGAAGGTTGTGGGGGAGGGGTTACGTAAGTCAGAGGCTAGCTGTTTCAGTCACTGATTTTCACCAAAGGAGTTTGCCAAATCTTATCCTCCGAACGAAGTATCACAAAGTAAATACCGGTAGGT
>JALHPW010000412.1 GCA_022842255.1 Saprospiraceae bacterium
CTGGTGATACGGCCGTGGTGGCCGAAATGCCTGCCGCCCCCTTGGAACCGCGTAAACTGTCGTCCAAGGTACTGGTGAAGGGGATTCCAGACACCACGCCCTACCTTACTTTTGAACCGGATCTGCTGCAAGCGATGTACGAACAGGCCAGTTATTTGCGTCGTAAAGACGTGAAAGAACGCGGGGCGTCGGGCATCCAAAAAGCAGAAATGCAACGAACGCTCGAACTGCTACAGGGCATTAACCTGCTCGACCCGAGTGTCTTGCTTACTACCTTCGATTTTTATCAGGTCAACACAGATTTCCATAAAGACCGGGTGCGTATGACCGGTTATTACACCCCGGTGGTGTATGCAAGTCGGGTGCAAACCCCTGAATTTCAAGTGCCTATGCTCAGAGCACCCGAATCGGGTATTCCTGGTCCGGCAGCGGTGGAGGCAGGCGCTTTGGCTGGTCAAGGCCTTGAATTGGCCTGGTTGCGTTCGAGAAAGGAACTGCGCAACGCGCAATTGCAAGGGAATTGCCTCGTCGAATTCCCCGATGGGAAACGGAAGTATTTTGGTTTTGGCCAGTCCGTGCGTGGCAAAGGCGGCGCGTATGTTTTTTTTAAGGAAGTGGATGAGCAGGTATTGGGGGCAGGGACCTTTCCGCTCACCCCACGTTATTCTATTGCGGTGGATTTGAAATACATCCCACTTGGTGCCACACTTTTGGCCGAACTCCCGGATTTAGATGCGGCAGGCCGGCTCAAAGGCTATGTTTACCGCATTTTGTTTGCCCAAGACCGTGGCGGGGGTATCCTGACCACCAAACGTATGGACCTGTATTGTGGCATTGGTCAAAAAGGACTTCAAGAAGCTCGGAAAATCAATAGTTTTGGGCGGCTTTGGGTGATGCTACCCAAACGTTGATGGTGCACGGTATACGGTTCACGGTATACGGTGTGCGACTTACGGTCAAGGGTCAAAAATAAACATGTTTCTCCTTCAAATATTTCGGCTGGTTCCATTTTCTGTGCTGTATGTCCTTTCGGATGCGATGGCGTTTTTCCTGTATAGAATCATAGGTTACCGTAAAAAAGTGATTTTTGAAAACCTGCACCGTGCCTTTCCTGAAAAAAGCGAGCCTGAAATCAAAAAAATTGCCCGCGGCACCTATCGAAACCTCACCGATGTCACCCTGGAAACACTAAAGTCCTTCACCGCACCAACTGCTGAAATTGAACGCCGGGCCTTATGTGTTAACCCGGAACTGTTGAACCAATACCTGGATCGAGGGCAAAGCGTAATCCTTTCCGGAAGCCATTTGGGCAATTGGGAATATTCGGGCTTGGTTTTGCCAAAGTTCTTGAGCGGCACCACGGTATTGGTTTATAAGCCCCTGACTAACAAGAAGATGGATGCATTCATGAACAGGGCCCGAACCCGGACCGGCGCCGCTACGGTGGCCATGAAGGAATTGGTTCGAGCTTTGAAAAGTGAAGCGACCTCCACTTTTGTGCTGTTGTCCGATCAATCCCCCAGCAGTCGTAAAAGTGCGCATTGGATAGATTTTTTCGGACAGGATACGGCTTCTTTGCCTGGGGCCGATGTATTGGGACGTAAGTTTGGGATGCCCGTGCTGTACTACCGGGTGCAACGAACGCCCAACCGGGGCTTTTATGAAATCGAATTCGTGGAACTCTGCTCCGAGCCTTCGGCTGCCGTGGAAATGGACATTACCCGAGCTTATGCCCGACGTTTGGAAAACGACATCCGAGAACAACCCGAACAATGGCTTTGGAGCCACAAACGTTGGAAGATGAAACGCTGAAAAATTCCCAACCTGTCTGCTGGTAGGTAAGTGTCCAACAAGGAAGTCCAATGTCCAAAACTACTTTTCCATACATGAAACACCTTTTCCTTTTTTGCCTTTTCACTTTCTCATCAAGCTTGTTATTGGCCCAAAACAAAAAGCCAATTGAACACGCAGATGTGCATCGCTGGCGTAAAATCGAACAACAACGGATCTCCAACGACGGACAATGGGTTGCTTGGTCGCAGGTGCCCGTCACGGAAGGCGATGCAGCGTTGCATTTATATTCGGTAGCAACGCGGAAGGAGACGGTGTTCCCAAGGGCTAGCGATGCACTTATTTCTGAAGACAATCGCTGGTTGGTTTTTAGGATAAAACCGGCATTGGATTCGCTCAAAGCCCTGCGTCGCAAGAAGGTCAAGGACGAAGATTTACCCAAGGATACCCTTTGTATTTTGGATTTGTCAGGCCAGCGGCCTTTGGAAAAAATCCCAAGATTGAAAAATTTCTCCATGCCCGAAAAATGGAGTGGCTGGCTGACGTTTCAAATCGAGACCGAAAAAGTAGAAAAAACTGCACCAGCCAAAAAAGATACGGCTGCGGTCAAACCTGATACACTCAAAACAGGCACTGCCGCTCCACCAGCATCCCCTGCCACAACCAAGGCAAAGAAAAAAACGCCTAAAAAAGAGGACAAGGACAACGGGTACCGGCTCATTGTACGTAACCTGGCAAAGGGATTTCAGGACACCATAGCTTATGTAAAGGAATACACCCTGGCCAAACGAGGTGCCAGGATCTTGCTGCACAGCACCGGGAAAGGGGACACCATGACCTTTGCAGCCAATCCAAAAGTTTTACAAAATGGCGTATATCTGCTTGATTTAGAGCAATATAGTCTCCGTTCATTGTTCCGAAGCAAAGGGAAATTTCAACAGCTTTCCATCGATGAGTATGGCAACCAAGCGGCTTTTGTGGCCGACCTCGACACCACAAAGGCCCGCATCCGCCCCTGGCAATTAGGTTATTGGGAAGCGGAACGTGATTCTGCCAAAATCATCGCCGGGCCCGAAAGCAGCTTTCTTCCTACACACCAATCACCCATCTCCAATCAACCCGTTGCCAAATATGGCATCAGTGAAAACGCTCGCCTTACGTTTTCAGAGGATGCAAGCAAACTGTATTTCGGCATGGCGCCGCCACCGGTTTTGAACGATACCACGCTTTTGAAGGAGGAAATCGTGGACGTGGAAGTGTGGGCCTGGAACGACAAACGGTTGTACACCCAAGAGGAAAATCGGCTCGAAAGCGAAAAAAAACGTTCCTTTTTTGCCGTGTTTCATACCCGTCAAAACCGCTTTGTACCGATTGGATCACCAGAGATGCCGGAATTTCGCTTGCAGGAGCAACGCAACGCCAACCTTGCGCTTGGTATTTCCGAAGAACCCTATACAAAATACATCACCTCAGAGGGAAGCGCCCATAAAGACCTGTTTGCCATAAATCTGGAAACTGGCGATAAAAAATTGATTGTCAAAGGCTTGCGTTGCAACCCACGGATATCGCCCGCTGGAAAATACATCGCCTGGTGGAGCGATCCGGATAGCGCCTGGTTTGCCTGGAACGCCCAAACGGCCACCATTGCCCGTTTAACCGATAACCGGTCCGTACCTTTTTTCAATGAAGAAAATGACCTTCCAGATTATCCCAATGAGCATGGGCTGGCGGGTTGGCTGGAAGATGATGACGCGGTGTTGGTGTACGACAAGTACGATATTTGGAAAATTGATCCGAACGGTATGGGCAAACCAGAACGACTTACCCAGGGCCGCGAATCAAAGATAACTTACCGCTATATTAAACTCGACCCAGAAGAACGGGCTATCCAATACAAAAACCAACTCTTGTTGCACCATGCCAATGATTCTACCAAAGCGGAAGGGTATGCCTGGCTGGATTTGAACAAAGGCAGGCCAAAACATTGGGTTGGGGGCGATTTTGCCTATACCCGCGCACCCTTGAAGGCCAGGAACGCTGACGTGTTGTTGTACACCAGGGAGAATTATCAAACATTTCCAAACCTCCTGTTTGCCAATCTTGATTGGATGAAAAAAAAGGTGACCAGCAGTCATGAACACCGGAACGATGGCCAACAAATCTCCAATGCCAATCCCCAGCAATCGGAATACAACTGGGGCTCCATGGAAATGGTGGAATGGACCTCGCTGACTGGCGAAAAAATCAAAGGGTTGCTGGTGAAACCAGAAGGGTTTGATCCTAAAAAGCAGTACCCGATGATTGTGAACTTTTATGAAAAGATGACGGACGAGCTCCACAAACACCGTTCGCCAGATTTTCACCGTTCACAAATCAATTTCACGGTGTATTCCAGTCGCGGGTACCTTGTCTTTGCCCCCGACATCCCGTACCGCATCGGTTATCCTGGGGAGTCGGCTTATGATGCCATCATGAGTGGGGTTACTTCCTTGATTTCCAGGGGTTTTGTGGACTCCAAACGCGTAGCCCTGCAGGGTCATTCCTGGGGCGGATACCAAGCCGCCTACCTAGTGACGCGCACCAACCTGTTTGCCTGCGCGGAAGCGGGTGCGCCAGTGGCCAATATGACCTCTGCCTACGGGGGCATTCGCTGGGAATCTGGGCTGAGCCGTGCTTTCCAATACGAGCACACCCAAAGCCGAATAGGCGGCACGCTCTGGGAAAAACCCAAGCAATTTATCGAAAACTCACCACTTTTTGCGCTCGACAAGGTGGAAACTCCGCTGTTGATTTTGCACAACGACAAGGATGGCGCCGTGCCCTGGTATCAAGGAATCGAGCTTTTTACCGGACTTCGTCGATTGGACAAACCCGCCTGGATGTTGAATTACAACGATGAACCGCACTGGCCGGTCAAACTGCAAAACCGTATAGATTTTCACCGGCGAATGCAACAATTCTTCGACCATTACCTCATGGGAGCGCCCGAGCCGAGTTGGATGAAACGCGGAGTGCCGCCGATAGAAAAAGGGATTTTGCAGGGATATTGAGTTTTTTGCCACGAATTGCACGGATTTTCACGAATAAATTAGTGTCAATTCGTTTAATTCGTGGCAAAAATTTTATTGGAGGATTGAAACTAAAAAAGGGAAACCCTGGCGTTGGGTTTTACTCACCCATTTTTCACCCAAAATCAATACCTCCATGACAAACTTCCCTAGTTCATCCAGTCTTCAATCTCCTCGGCTTCCATCGGGATGTTTTTGAACAGGTCGATATTGCCATTTTCGGTAATGACGATATCGTTTTC
>JALHPW010000413.1 GCA_022842255.1 Saprospiraceae bacterium
GCGGCAAATCGACATGGTGTTTGAAAACGCCTGCAATGGGCAATACAAGTTTCTCTATGTAAGTCCCGAGCGTTTGCAAACACCTATGGCGCGCGAACGGATTAAGCGTATGAATGTCAACCTTTTAGCGGTAGACGAGGCGCATTGTGTGAGCCAATGGGGTTATGATTTTCGTCCGCCGTATTTAAAAATTGCCGACTTGCGCACGCTGATTCCCAAGGTGCCCGTGTTGGCGCTCACGGCTACGGCGACCACGGATGTTTTGGAGGACATCCAGGAAAAGCTTGCTTTTCGGTCCAAAAACGTGTTCCGACAAAGTTTTGTGCGCAGTAATCTCTCATACTCCGTTTTGTACGAAGACCGAAAGCGGGAAAAACTGATTGATATCCTGCGCCGCGTTCCCGGAACAGGGATTGTGTATGCCAGAAGCCGGGGCGAAACCAAAGAAATTGCCCATTTTTTGCTCAAAAACGGCATTCAGGCGGATTTTTACCACGCCGGGTTGCCGGGCGAAGAGCGCAGTGCAAAACAGGAAGCCTGGGTGGCGGGTAAAACCAGGATTATCGTGAGCACCAATGCTTTTGGGATGGGCATCGACAAGCCGGATGTGCGGATTGTGGTGCATTTGCACCTCCCGGATACACTGGAAGGCTTTTTCCAAGAGGCAGGACGTGGTGGTCGCGACGGACTGAAATCTTATGCCACACTCTTGTACGCACCAGGCGATGGGGCGGCCCTGCGTTTTCATTTGCAGTCCGCCTTTCCGCCGATGGACTTGGTGCGGCAGGTGTATCGGGCCTTGGGAAGCCACACCCAACTAGCGATTGGGGCAGGGGAGGGGGAGAGTTTTGATTTCGATCTCTCGCATTTTTGCCAGGTTTTCAAACTGGACCATGCGCCCACCCATGCGGCCCTGCGTTTGTTGGAATTAGAAGGCTGGATTTTCATGAGCGACGCTGCGGCCTCGCCTGCCCGCGCGCACGTGACCGCCTCGCGTGAGGCCCTGTACGACTACCAGCTGCGCAACAAACAAGCCGATACCGTATTGAAGACGCTGTTACGGGCCTATCCGGGCATGCAGTCCGATTTTGTGGACATCAGTGAAATGGTGATTGCAAAATACGCCAAACTCCCCGCCGAGGTGGTGGTACAGGTGTTGCAAACTGCTCATAATGAAGGCATTCTGTTGTATGAACCCCGTAAGGAAAAGCCACAATTGACCTTTACTCGCGAGCGGGTGGCTGCCGAAAACCTCACCATCGACCAGCAAAAGTTCAACCTGCGCAAACAACGCGCCGAGGAGCGCGTGGAGAGGGCCATACAGTTTGCCGAAACCCGGAAATGCCGGAGCCAGCAACTATTGGCGTATTTCGGGGAGCCCGACAGCAAGTCCTGCGGAATCTGTGATATTTGTACCGGACGGCATAAAACCGATATGTCGGCCGTGAATTTTGAAGGGTACGAAAAGAAAATCCGCGAACTGCTCCGCCACGAACCCCTGACTTTTGAAGAAATCTTGGAGTCTTTTGCCCAAAAACGCCACGACGCGGTGGCGCAGGTGCTCAATTATTTACTGGACGAAGGGAAGTTGAGCGCTGGTGCGGGTGGGAAAATTGGGGTGGGGTAGCATGGCGTTTACGCCGTCGGGAAAAGTGCCGTTTACGGCGCACATGAGGACCTCTGTGGCGTAAACGCCTTTTTACCGACGGCGTAAACGCCATGCTACCGTCAAGTGTACAAGCTGCCAATAGCCCTATTCAATACTGACCAAAAATGTTCATTGCTGCCAGTTTGTTCCAAAACCACTTGTGCTTGCCTGTAAAATGATTCACGCTCCGCAATCTTAATTTCTATAAAATGTTGAAGTTCAGCATCTTTTACACCTGATAGCAAGGGGCGGACCTCTTTTTCGTGCCGCAAGCGCTGTACCAATACGGCGGATGGGGTGTTCAAATATACGGTGTGTCCATGAGCATTCATCCAATCCATATTGTCGCCAAAACAGGGTGTTCCGCCGCCAGCGGCAACAATGCTGGGAGGCATATCCACGAGTGAGTGCAGGGCGTCTCGTTCCAGCGTGCGGAATCCAGGTTCGCCTTGTTCCGCAAAGATTTCAGCGATTGTTTTCCCGGCCCGAGTTGTAATCAAATCGTCGAGGTCCAGAAAAGGCACAGCGAGCTCCTGGGACAACATTCGTCCCCAGTAGCTCTTGCCGCAGCCCATAAAACCAAGAAGAAACAGATGTGGCCGGGTTTGCATATCGTTTTAACAGCGATGCGTTTCAGGCAAAGATAGCAATGTTACCTTTGTGGCTTAAGCCTAAAATGGATATTGAATAATATTGAGAAATTGGGATATTGGCCTTCAAATCTTTGATTAACAACAGAATATCTCAATGTCCAAATAGCTCAATATCAGCTAGTTTTGCCTCAAATCTCATTACACAATAACACAATATTATGAAAAATAGCCTCTTTTTGCTTTTGATTGCAGCCGTTGTCTGGGTATCTTGCAAAAACGATACCAGCGGCGTACAGGAAATCCGCGCGGGCGGACCCAACAGCGACCTGGTGCGAAACCCCGCCACGGCCAATATGCCAACCGACACCAACTTGTTGGCGCGCATCACCTTCGAGGAGCCCGAGTTTGATTTTGGTACCGTGAACGAGGGCGCCATCATCGAACACACTTTTAAGTTCACCAATACGGGCAAGGTGCCGCTCACCATCCTGAAATGTCGCTCCTCCTGTGGCTGCACCGTCCCGGAATGGCCAGAAGAGCCCATCGCTCCAGGTGGTACTGGCGAAATCAAGGCCAAGTTCAATACCGAAGGCAAGATACGGGAACAAAAAAAGACGATTACGGTGACGTCTAATACTTACCCGAATGAGAGCAAGGTGATGTTGAAGGGGACGGTGAATGCTGTTAAGGGGTGATTGCTAACTATTTAGCGGACAAAAAACGGTGTTGCGATTGAACGCAGCGCCGTTTTTTGTTTTTGGAGGTTAGTTGGGGTAGAGAGGCGGTGGCTTCAGTTACCGCCTCAATAATTTCAACCCAGACGCATGAAATAGCGTATTTAAAAATAATTATACTTTGTAGCTCAAAGTAATTTTTAATATCCATACATTTGCGAACTTTTTAGCTAACAAAGCAAGGACACATGAAGCTTTTAAAAATCGCCGCTTACCCCCTTATCGCCATCTTTTCAGTCTGCACAGGCGTTGTAGCTACCGCTCAAGCCCAATCCAGCATCAAACCGGCCATTACCATTGTTACCGATCTTAGTTGGGAGGTCAGCCGCTCGTCGACACAGTTTGGAGAATATCCATTGTCGGCGGAGCAAGCCCCTTCTGAAACGTCGCCGCTATATGGTGGGACGCAGAAGGCTATGCCTGCGGAATACAACGACCGCTCGAAGATTGTACCCGGCTCCATACCCATCTGGCGCAATCGCAGGGCCAATAGTGAAGGGGAAGCGTATCAGTTTCGCAAGAACGTGCAGCTGGACAATGCGCCTATTCAAAAGATTACCCTGGACATCAACTGCGACGATGTGGCGCGCGTGTACATCAACAAGCGGCTGGTCAGTGTAGACAAGCGCGACGGGAAACTGAAGGATGGGTATGATGATTGGTTTTTTTACCGCAGCGTATCAGGCTTTATGTACGACAGAATCTATACGTACGACGTTACGGACTACTTTTTTGCCAACGTCAACAATACAATTCTCATTGAGGCGGTCAGCCTGGCGTTTGATGGCAGCCATGCTCACCTGAGCGCCAAGATTGTAATTGAATTCGGGCCAGAACCGGTACGCCCCAGCACTTCACCCGAGAAACGAAAGCCGACCGTCGCGCCCAAAGCCAAGGTGCCAGCACCAACTACCACAATTGCCCAACCCACTCAGCCTGAAAAAACAGTGTTCGAAGCTGGCCGAGACCCTGAGATTGAAAAGCTTCACGTAGGCAGCATCCTCGAACTGGGACACGTGTACTTCAAGGCCGATAAATACCAGCTAGATTCCACATCATACCCCACACTCGCTGCTTTAGCAAGCTTCCTGAAGCGAAACCCCAGTTTAAAAGTTGAAATCGGCGGACACACCAATTTGCGCCCCAATGATGCTTTTGCGGCAGAGTTGTCCACCAACCGGGCGCGTGCCGTCATGCAGTACTTGACAGACCATGGCGTTGCAGCAAATCGTGTGGTGTATAAAGGGTATGGGAAATCCCAACCCAGGGTCAATGCGCTATCCAAAGAGGCGGACCGAGCAAACCAGCGGGTGGAGATAAAAGTGCTGGAGAAGTAGGGTGGGGCCAATAAAAAAGCGGGACTGATTTTTCAATCAATCCCGCTTGGGGGAGGATGAGGGGTCTCGAACCCCCGACCTTCGGAACCACAATCCGACGCTCTAACCAACTGAGCTACAACCTCCATTGTGCTTTTAAGCGGCGCAAAGATAGCAGCCGTTTATTAAAAAAGCCAAACCCTTAACCCGGTAAAATTTCAAAAAGTTTCAAATCGCCATTTTTGCGTCCTCTTTGGGGGCTACTGTGGGCTGTTGCCAGCCTCGGAGCTTCTTCAAAAGTTTGAAAAGTTTGAGGTTGAGCGAGGTATTTGCCGTGAAAAAGTGCCCATTGATGGTAATCCAATCTTTTTGGCGTTTTAAATCGCGGATATCCTTGTACAACACTTTTCGGGCTTTGTCAAATGGCGCTCGCCAGTAAATGGCGCGGTCGGTCATTGCAAACCCCTCTTTACAGGTGCCTTTGAGGGATAGGTCGCAAATGAAAAACACCTTTTCCTTGCGTTCCGCAAACAGGAAGTTTTTGCAGGCATTGCTGAGCAGATCCCCACGCATGGCGATGAAATCAAAGTGAAAAACTTCCTGTTCCCGGTCAAAATCTAGGAAGTCCTGAATCATGAGCCAAAGGTCGGTTTTACCCGCCTGGGCTTTTTCGTATTTCAAAATGGCCGGGGGCAACATCACCCCATTCAAATCCGGACAATATTGGATGATGAAAAAATCGAGCAGCCCCTCAAAAGAACGGTCGATGCGCTTGTCAATTTCGGGAAGGCCCTCCGTGCCAACCCG
>JALHPW010000414.1 GCA_022842255.1 Saprospiraceae bacterium
CAGCGGTTACCGGCCAGGTGGTGCCCGAGTTTTGGGCTTCCCATTGTAGCCCACCATCGCTGGTATGCAGGATTACGCCGTTGGCACCAACGGCCCAGCCAGTCATGTGGTCTATAAAATTCAAACCTCGTAAATAGCCCGTCACACCCGACGTTTGTTCCACCCAGATTTGGCCTCCATCTTTGGTTTTGATGATTTTACCGTTATAGCCAACGGCCCAACCTGTTTGAGCATCCAGGAATTGAACCTTCAGAAGCGCTGGGGAAATGCCCGAATTTAGATTCGACCAGATTTGGCCGCCGTTTTCGGTTTTGATGATTACCCCGTCGTTGCCCACTGCCCAACCGAGCTGGGTATCGACAAAAAACACATCAAACAAGGTACTGAAGGTGCCTGGATTTTGGATATTCCAGGTGCTCCCACCATCTTTTGTGTTCAGCATGGTAGGCAAAAAACCTACCACCCAACCGTGGTTATTGTCTACAAAATGCACCCCGTTTAAGTCCATAAATGTAACCGAACTTTTCACCTCCCAATTTGCCCCACCGTTCACGGTTTTAAGTATTGCACCATATTCCCCTACTACATACACCAGATCCTGGTCGATGACATCCACATCATAAAGTGCCCAAAAAGCACTGTTGGTCTGGGATGACCAGGTTTGGCCACCATTTGTGGTCTTGAGGATTACCCCAAATGAACCACTGACCCATCCAACCTGAGCATTGGCAAAAGCAACGCCGCTAAAATTGATGGTGGAAAGCCCGGTTCCAGGGCTCTGACTACTCCAGTTCAAGCCTCCATTCGTGGTTTTGAAGATTTTACCATTCCAGCCAACGACCCACCCTAGTTGTCCGTCCACAAAACTGACGTCCTGAAGCGAGGCACTAGTTCCGAGACTGACCGTCGTCCAGGTTTGTCCGCCGTCAGAGGTTCTGATTGCTTTCCCGCTTGAACCCACTGCCCAGCCTTTTTGGTCGTCAATAAAATAAAGACTGGATAGGAGCACGTTCAAACCCGTAGTCTGTGGCGTCCAGGACTCTCCCCCATTCGTTGTTTTCAAAATAGTCCCGGTTTCGCCGCAGACCCAACCGGTTTGCGTGTCTACAAAAAAGACTTTCTGGAACCAACCGGCAAATCCAGAAGATTGCGCCACCCAGGTCGCCCCACCATCAACCGTTTTTAGGACGATACCGCTTTGACCTACGACCCAGCCGATTTCGGGGGTAACCATGCAAATACTTGTAAGCCATAGGGTGGTATTGGTCTTTTGCCGAACCCAATTTTCGCCGCCATTGGCTGTGAACATGATGTTTCCAGTACGCCCAACCGCCCAGCCAGTCTGCCCATCTAGGAACTGGAAATCACTCAACGCATTGCCATGCGGAGAGGGATTTTGCCAGGCCCAGCAATCGGTGGATATAAAATTTTGGGCTGAGGGCTTTACAACCAGCACTGCCAAAATAAGTAGGGTCAAAAACTGCTGTTTCATGATCAGAGCAAATGGAATTGGATGCGATAAAAGAACGAATGGGAGACCGTCGGGCCTCCCATTGGTGGTGTGAAACTGAAAAATCTGCGCCGAACTACTCGTTTACCTCGTCGATAACGATGTAACCTGCGGCTTCCAATCTGGCAACCGTACGCGCCAGATCCGTAGTAAATTCTGTGTAAATCTGTGGCTCGGATGGTGTTTTGTAATAGACGGTCCAAGCGTCTGTTTCGCTTTTGTGCATGCTCATAATTACAGCTTTGATGGTGTTGTTATGGTTACGAAAAACAATCTTGGAAAGCGTTTTAGCCTGCGTTTCAAGGCTTCATTTGGTTTTTTGGAGCCTCGGTGCTTAAACCATTGCAAAGGAATGTGCTGCTGTTTTATCCCTCCAGTGGTATTTCACAACCCTAGGCGTTGCGCTGATAACTGTTCAGGATTGCACGGTTATCCCGAAAACATGCACAGTTGGCAAACTTTTCAAACCATCTCTCCAGGGGCTATTTACTTTCGCGGGGCAAAGCTTCCCTATGAAACTAATTCTTGTAGCAAGCGGCATACTGTTCTTTTTTCAGGCCGCTTCCCAGTCGCCAGCCTACAACCAGTTTACCACCCGGGAAGGCTTGTCTGGCAATACCGTCTACTGTGGTCTCCAGGACAAAAAGGGCTTTTTATGGTTTGGCACCGATCAGGGGCTGTCGAGGTTTGACGGGGCCAGGTTCGAGCAATTTGGGGTGCGGGAAGGTTTACCCGACCCGGAAGTACTCAATTTATTCTCTGACACGGAAGGCGACCTCTGGATCTCCTGCTTTAAGGAAAGTGTTTGCCGGCGCAAGAACGGTGTGATCCAATCGGCTGCGAATGAGGCCGTGATGGCCAAAATCTCATTCCTATCCTCCATTGCCAACATATTGGAAGACGACACTGGCAAAAAATGGATCAGTGGAAAAGACCGCTCCATTTTTTTGGTAGATGGGGATAGTGTGACTAAAAAGACCTTCCCTGTCAATATTCCCACCGTGTTTCAAATGCAGGGCGACCTGTTTGCCATCCACCCAGATGGGATATTCCAATTGGATTCCCTTGGCAATATCCTAAAGACTATCCCCATTAAGACCCCTACCGCCCGACCATTTGGCGTCTTTTATAGCTACGTGGTGGTGGGCGACAAACTGCTGGTGACCAGTCCGCACACCATGTTGTTCCAACGGGAAGGCGATGGATTTCGATTGATCGAGGAAAACCGCAACCTGAGCGGCAAACTGTACAAGGACAGCCGGGGACAAATTTGGCTGGGCTCACCTTTTAATGGCGCCATCTGCTTTAAACCCGGTTTGAAATCGCTTACCGATTACCAGTTATACCTGCCCGGCAAACGAATTAATGCGGTCATCGAAGACAACCAAGGCGGGTTTTGGTTTGGCACCATCGGCCAAGGGGTGTTCCGGCTGAGTCCTTCGGGCGCTATCGTATATCCATTGAGCAGCAGCGATATTCAGGTCAACGTAACGGCCCTTAGCGAAACCCCGGAAGGTTACATTTGGGCCGCGGACGACCGGGGAATGGTCTATTCCATTGGAGAAACCCCTCCAAATATGCGCTCCCTTCCCGGAGCAGAGAAATACAATAAATCGAGGGCAATCCTTAGGATAGGCGACAACAATACCTGGATTGGCACCGATAAGGGCCTGTTCAAATTAAGCTCTGGAAAAGTCTCAAAACCCAACAGTCTGTCCGCCATTAAAGCAATGGTAGCGCGCAACGATACCCTGTGGGTAGGTTCTGCCAATTCGGTGTATATCATTCCGCCTTCCGCCAATACATTCATCGATTTGGCCCTGAAACGTGTTACGGCTATGTGTATCGATCAGGAAGATTGGATATGGACGGGAGGCACCAAGGGCCTTCAATGTGAAAAACAACAGTTTAAGCAAGACTGGTCTGGGCAATTCCCGGCATTGAAGCATAAGATTATCGCTCTTGGAACGGGCATTGGAGGCTGCATTTGGGCCACTACCCCTCAAAACGGCTTATTGCGGATACAGGTGTCGAAAGGGGAGGTATTGCGGGTAGAGCCAATGGATTCTTATTTCAAGGGTGCATTAAAAAACGTCCAATCCATTTTCTGTGAACCTTCCGGTCGGGTTTGGCTGGCCAGCAATCAGGGCATTTACGCACTCGAACCGGACCTGAAAACCCAGTATTTTGGCATTCACGATGGTTTGAGCAACCTGGATGTCAACTGCGTCCTGGTTACCCACGATACCTTGTGGGCTGGAACCGTGGCAGGAGTTACAGCCATACCGCTTTCTGCCTCTGGCATGACTGTTAAAGTACCCGTGCTGTTTTCAGCAGTGCGGTACCATGTTGGGAGTGTGGAAACGGTAATAAATTTATTGGATGGCCATGATAAAACACCGACTTGCCTACTCCCTTCCAATGCCGCATTGGCAGAGGTCACCTTTTCGATACAGGATTACAATGGTTATTTCGGGCAAGATTTGGAATGTTTGATTCTTCGGCCAATCCCGCCCATCCACCTGGTCTCCTTCGACAATGTATATCAATGGGTTAAACACGGTTTCAAAGCCTACACGGAAACCGGTTTGGCTGAAAAGGGCGTGTTGAAATTTGGCATGGACCTCCCCCCAGGAAGGTATCTCATCAAAGCCATCGCCAAAAACAAGACGGGCAACTATTCCACCGAATCAGCTTGGTTGAGCCTTGAAAAAGCGCCTGCCTGGTACGAAACGCTCCTCTTTTGGCTTTTCGTTTGGGGCTTGATGAGCTGGTTTGCCTTTAAAATCATCCGCGACCGGAGCCAATACAGAAAGATGCGGATGCAAGTGGCCGAACTGCGGGTGCAGGCCCTGCAAGCGCAGATGAACCCGCACTTTATCGGCAATAGCATCAATGCCATCCAACAGTTTTTTTACCCGCCCGATGCGGCAAAAGCCAGTCGGTACATTGCCATTTTCACCCGGTTGCTCCGAAAAACCATGGAATTCACCGAGCAGCATTTCATTTCGCTCAAAGAAGAGCTGCAATACACCGACGATTATCTTCAAATGGCGCAGTTGCGTTATGAAGACCGTTTTCAATACACCATCGATTGTTCGGAAGCCATCCCGCAGACCACGCCCTTTCCCGGAATGATCCTGCAGCCGTTGTTGGAAAACGCCACCATCCATGGCATGACCCCCGACCGACCCTTGGAGTTGAGTGTCGTATTTCAACAAGTTGGCGGACGAATTCTATGCAGGGTTACCGACAATGGTCCGGGTATCTTAAGCACCCAGCAAAAGTCGCAGTCCGCCCAACACCAATCCCGCGGGCTGGGCATACTCAAAAAGAAAATCCAAACCCTGAACGTACTGCATAAAACCGACCTGGTTTTGAGCATCACCGACCGGTCCAGCCAAGATCCGGCGATTCAGGGAACGCTAGCAGAAATTACCTTCACCCCACCCAAGTTTCCAATAAAATGAAATTAGTCCGCGCCCTGATTGTAGATGATGAAATTGCCGCCCAAAGAACCCTGGTTGGCATGTTGCAGGCCTTTTGCCCGCAAGTCCAGGTAGTGGGCCAGGTCAACAACGTC
>JALHPW010000415.1 GCA_022842255.1 Saprospiraceae bacterium
TTTCTACGCTAAATTACAAAATCCTATTTTTGAGATGGCTTCTAGTAGATGGGTTTAGCGCGAACACCACTTTTTTATCTGCATATAGCCTCAACACACTGCCGCGATTCCCTATTCCAAGCAAGGAATCTACTTCTGCAAACGAAAGCTCATGATAGTAATATGATTCAGTTGATGTCTTAAAAAACCTGAAATACTTAATCTGTATTTTTTCCTTGTCAAAACTAAGATACAACACGTTTCTTCGAAGAAGAATTAATAATAACAGCAAAGTATTCATCAAAATCAAGTTAGTATATTCAATACCCTTTGATTTAGACACTTCTACTAAGATTGCAATAGCATTTAAAAGTAAAAAAACCAGAATTAAGGAAGAATAATTAGCCCTGTATTTCATATTAAAAAAGTAGTTGAAACTCCTTCAAAAATCAACAATCATGTAATCTATTAATCGTCAATCCATTAAATCCAGCAATTCACACTTCAAGCCTCTAAAATCTCATGTGTCTGTTCTGGTAGGCAACCCTACAGAAATAAGATCTGTGTTTTAGAAATCAGAAATCGCGCTTTGGCGGCTTTAGTTGCTGGGAACCACCTTCCCCAACACCCCCCTTTCTCTATGCTCCAGCGGCTAAAGCCGCCGGTACAGTAGCCTTAATACCGCACATACCCACTTGTATCCCGAAAATTGAAATACGCCTTAGGCAATTCCTCAAAAGGATAATTCTTAAACGCCCCGAAAAAGAGCTTAGGGCGGGTTAAAAGGCTATCAAAACGCCCCGGATCGTCATGAATAATGATACAACGCGCACTGTCTGGATGCTCCAGGGCAGAAAGCATCAGGAATTCGTAGGAACTTCCCCAAGACATTTTTAGGGTTTCCATCGGGACTTGTTTGTCGGATAGCAGGATTTTCCGCTGGGCGCGGGTGGCTGTTTCTTGCAAAAAGGTTTGCTCCCATTGGACTTTCTTCGTCCAGGGCTGGTGGGCGAATCCAATGCGCAAAAGACTGATTACAAACAAGATACACAATACCATCGATGCATTTCGCGTCAGCGGCTCGTTTCGTTCCCGCAGCACGTCGAAAATCAAGGGAATGGCAGCAAAGACGGAGAGCGGCAGGTACAGGTTTTCCATATAAAACTGTTCGCCAACTGCTTCGTAAAACGGTACGTTCACCAACAAAACAAACCCGAAAGCCCAACCTGGCACCAAGAGTGCTTTTGCCCAATTTTTCTTCCAAACATAATACACCGTGCTGCCGGCAAGTACTCCCCATAACAGCCAATAATCTGCCACCGACCATTCCAAAAACTTCCGGTTACTCTCGATATCCAGCCAGTTGGGCCAAAGTTTGCCAAAGGCTTCCTGACGTTTAATGGCCGCTGCATCGTACCAATCGAGTTTCAAAACCTTGTATTTTAAGACGGTGAGGCCGCCAAATACCCCCAAAACAATCAGATGCATCCAGGCCCAGGCACGAGGCTGGTTGCGCTCCAACCCAAAAAACAAGCACAGAAAGGCCGCCGCGTACAACACCAGCGGGTGAAAATAAAAGGCCGTTACCAAAGCGGCCAACCACAAGGGCCATTGCCACCAACGAAAAGCGGTCAAGGAGCCTTTCGAGTGCATCCAAGCAAATACGGCGCAGAGGAACACCAACCCAGCGGGCATTTCAGACAACCAATAAAAGGTATGGGTGGTCATCAAAGTGGCTACCATGCCAATGGCGAGCGACCAACGCCACTGACCAATCCGCCAAGAAAACCAGGCTAAAAGGGCTGGCCAGAGTACATGTCCGAAGGAATAAGACAACAAAACACCTTTCAAGGGCAATCCAAGTGCTTGCGCTGCCCAGGGCCAAAACTGCGTCGCCGCTGCCCCAAACCGTCCGCTCTGAATTTCAAGACTCCCACTTTTAAGTATCAGAAAAGACTGGAATGCCATGTCCAGATTCACGATACGTTCCAGGAAAAACACGCCGGCAAGCACGATCAACGTGCCGAATAACCCGAGACAGAGCAGGAAGGCCGTACGGTGTTCGTTAAAATTACTGGGCATGAAATCAAGTTTTAACCACAAAGGCACAAAAGAACACAAAAGTATTGGATTCTTCTTTTGTGCCTTTGTGGTTAAAAACCGAGATCAATACATCTCAAATTTTTGGAAACTGCATTCCAGGGCCCCGTTAAACAGGGTGATTTTCTGCGCAGATTTCAGCCCGATATGCTTAAGGGCGTCGCGATTGGAGGAAATAATCCAGGCAGACCAGCCCGGCCAGCGTTTTTTCAGCACGTCGCCGATACTTTTATAAAATGCTACGGTGTCTTCTATTTTGAGCCGCTCATCGTAAGGCGGGTTCATCACCAGGGTGCCACGTGGTTCGGGCGGCTCTAATTTCTCAAATGGGGTTTTCTCTACCCGGACCGCAGTTTCCAATCCTGCCGACATTAGATTAAGGGCGGTGGAATTTCGGGCTCGGGGGTCTTTATCTCCCGCAAGTATTTGAAATTCAAAGGGTTGTATTTTTGAATCTGCTTCAGCCTTGAGCTTTTTCCAAAGTTTTTGATCAAAATCGGGCCATTTGAAAAAACCAAAAGCTTCGCGTTTAATCTGCGGTGGAGTGTTGGTGGCCAACATCGCAGCTTCAATCGGCAAGGTACCAGAACCACACATAGGGTCTACAAACGAGCCCTGTCCGTTCCAACCTGAAAGCATCACCATCCCTGCGGCCAGTACTTCATTGAGCGGGGCCTCCACGGTATCGCGACGATAATTCCTTCTGTGCAGCGAATCGCCGCTGGCATCCAGGGAAATGTCGGCATGGTTTCCTTGTACGTGCACGTTGATACGCAAGGTCGGGCCTGTAGTGCTCACATTGGGTCGGCGGTTATATCGGTCGCGAAACTGGTCTACGATGGCATCTTTGGTAAGCAAGCCAACGTATTGGGAATGGCGAAAAACCTCCCCTTGCGCGATGGCATCTACCGCAAGGGTGTCGCCAACGCCCATGTACACCGCCCAATTTATCTCGCGGACTGCCTCGTATAAATCACGTTCATTGTAGGCAGAAAAGGAATGTATGGGCACGAGGATGCGAAGGGCGGTTCGCAATTCGTAATTGGCACGATACAATAGGCTGGTATCGCCCACAAACGACACAGCACGCTTCAAGGGGCGTATTTCAGACGCACCCAAGGCGCGAAGTTCTTCCGCGAGTACGGGTTCAAGCCCAGCTAGGGTTTTGGCTATGTATGGTTGCATGGATTGTTTGGATGAAACGAGCTACTTGGAACCTGCAACTCATCGGCCTTTGGTTTTCAAGCTATCCAAGAACTGTAAGGTCCCAGGCAAGCCATTGAGTACTGCGGCGTTGGGCGGCAATTTTACGGGAGCAACAAAGAACTGTTGTCCGGTGAGCAAGAGTTGGCAGTCGTCGATGGCTTGCACAACACTGTCCACGTACCCTTGAATGGGCTGACGGGGCAGCGGTTCTTGCAAAATAGTGAACACATAGGCTGGTTTAAGGGCATGACAAGCATCGCGCAGGTCAGAGACAGCCACATTGGTTCCCAAGTATGTAACGTGCATACCCCTTGAGCGCAGGAGGTATTGGATGAAAAGCAGGGTAAGCTCTTGCGCCTCGCCTTCGGGCGAATACAACAAAAAAACGGGGGTATCTGGCCGTGGGTTAGCCCTATCCACCGCACACATGAGTTTTCGGCGGATAATTTGGCCTACAAATTTTTCGTGTGCGGGGCTAATACTGTTGGTAAGCCAAAGCAAACGGAGTTTGTCCAAGAAGGGATATACCAGTTCCAGCATTGCTCGTTCAAAACCGTTAACGGTTACGAACTCGGCGAAGACCTGCTCAAAGGCAGATTCTTTCAAATCAATCATCGCCAGGGTAAGCGCGTCGATTTGCGAATTGGGGTTTGGATTGTTTTGCGCGATGGCAGCCCCTTTAGCAGCAATTTCATCGGGCGTCATTTGCGCCAACTTGCTGATTTTCACTCCATTGCGATTGAGCAGCGCAATGTTGAAAAGGTGCCGGAGGTTTTCGTCCGTGTAATATCGAATGTTTGTATCCGTGCGTGCTGGCTTGACCAAGGCATAGCGCTGTTCCCATATTCGAATGGTATGGGCTTTAATGCCTGTTAGTTTCTCCAAATCCCGGATGGAGTAAATGGCCATGGATACATGCTGGTTTGGCGCAAAGGTCTTCAATCGGGAGCTCTTGTTAAATGTTTAATGAAAAAATCTTGCACAAAATTATAAAGTACCTCATTTCCGCTATCCATTGGATAGGCATGGAAACAAGTAACCCCACTACCTTTCCTGTTTAGAAGGTACTCGAAATGGCGGATTGGCGACCGTTTTCTTAAAATTTCCACCGTTCCCTTGACAATTTGCAAAAACAAATTACCTTTGAGCAACTTTTCATCTATCCAACAAGTCTCTGTTACTTATGTTCTCTCCTTTTAAAAAGAAAGATGACCGCCCTGGCAGCGGGCAGGACAAAAAAAACAACTCGCTCGACGCTTTGGAGTCAGAATTGAGCGTTTTGAATAAGGCAGACTTGAGTAAGGTAGAGGGCGGAAAAGAGGCTAAAAAGCCATTAAATGATATTTCTGGTTTACGTAATAGTATAGGCGGTACCATCCCGCTATGAACAAACAACACACTCAGTACCTTACATGAGTCATTTCGGTGGATACCGGGATGGCTCATGTTTTTTTAGGCTCAATTTTTCTTCCGCACCTCCTCGTGGATGACTTTGCCTTTTTTCATTTCCTCCTGATATTCTTTTTTCCGCCGTTCGCGGAATTCCGTAGCGAGTTCCTTGATACCAATGGGTTTTGCGTTTTGTCGGCGGTGGTAGGCCAAGATTAAAAAATCGGCCATGTCGTCCGGAAATGTCACCCCTGCGCTGCGCAGGTAATGCGAAAGCCGTGAGCCGCCATAAAACCCCCAATTAAGGATCATCCATTGGCCGAGACGATGGTGCATGAGCACACAAACACTGTCTTCCGGCAGTGCCTTGAATTTTGCCCGAGCTTCTGGGCTGACACGTTTGTCT
>JALHPW010000416.1:0-4002 GCA_022842255.1 Saprospiraceae bacterium
TGCGGATCTCCGCTTCTTCTACCGCAACCCGAATGAGGCATTCCGTGGTTTCTTGAAGCACCATCACGTCTGGCACCCGGTAAAGCACGGTGCCATATTTGCCTTTCTTGTCCGATTCAGCCGTCGAAGCCTGGGTGGAAGCGGGCGAAAAATCGGCCTCCGTCAGCCTCGCCAGTAAGTCGAACAAATCAGCGGACACCTGCGACTCCAAGCGCATGTACTCATCAAAAGAAATGGTGTTCCGGGCGCGCTCCCTTTTCGCCGAATTCAAACGCGTGATCAGTGCCGATACAATTCGGTACGTTTCAGAACCATAGGGTAGTTTGACCAGAAGCGCGTCGAGTGCTTCCAGCAGTTGTCCCTCCCGGATTTGGGCCTCTAGATTTTGGCGGAGTTCGGCGAGCATGGCGGGGCGGCGGTTATTGGTTGATTGGTTATTGGTTAGCAAAAGTATCTTTTGGCGGCTAAAAACAAGGGGGTTTTACATTTAAATGTTACGAGTCAACCAATCACCAATAACCAGTCAACCAATAACCAATCAACCAATACCCAATTACCGAGTCAAAACAATATAGTCCTTCAATAAAGTTTTCAAAAACTCGACCCGGTTGAAGGGGCGTTGTTCCACGCCGAGCAATGCCATGAGCCGGGTCACGAGGTCTTCAATCAATGCTTCGTGGGCTTCGTTGGGGTAGGTGCTGAGCCGGGTAAGTGCGGTTTTGACAAAAATCATGTCGCGCTCGCTGAGGTTGCGTACTTGCGGGTACACGGGTTGGTAATTCTGGAGAGAGGAGATGCTTAGGATGTCGTTGAGCCGGAACGCGTAGTTCGAACTTTGGAGCTTGATGAGGGTCGTATTTGCGGCCATATCGCCCAGACGTTGGGATTTGGCGGTGGTTTTGATGAGCAAGCCTCCCACCAGTCCCAGGCAAAAAATCGAATCGACCAGTTGTAGCAAGGCACGAAGGGTCACATCGCTCCATTCCGGGTCTTTGCCGTCGAGCCGCACGACCTTGGTGCCTAGGGCCATTTTCCCTGGACTTTGTCCGCGTTTCAGGATTTCAAAAAGGATGTGGTAAAGGAAGTAGGACAAAAAAAGCATGACCCCCATAAACATGCCCCACATGCTATCCATCCCGTTGAAAATCAACATAATCAGGATGACAATCAGGTAATACCCAAATACAATTATGGTGGTGTCGAGTAGCCATGCCAATGCCCTTTCGCGCAAGCCCGCGAGCTCGTACTCGATGGTGACGTTTTGGGTCGTCCGGATTTCTATGGTTTTATTCATGCTTGTGGATTTGTTTAATTGGGGATTTGGTTATTTGTTTGGTCAAAGCTTGGCATTTGTTGTTTCAAAGGAAAGGTATAGATGCCAAGCCTGGGTCAAACAAATAACCAAATCCCCAAATAACCAAAAAGACTACACAGCCACGGCATATTCCCGTAAAGCATCGTTCAAAGATACTTTTTTGTCGGTACTTTCTTTGCGGGTTCCGATAATCAAGGCACAAGCTACCTGGTATTCGCCCGCCGGGAATTTTTTGGTGTAAGTGCCCGGGATCACCACCGAACGCGGCGGTACTTCCCCTTTGTATATTTTTGGTTCTGAACCGGTTACGTCGATGATGTGGGTGCTTTGGGTAAGTACCACGTTGGCGCCCAATACGGCCTCGCGCCCCACCCGCACGCCTTCCACCACGATGCAGCGCGAACCAATGAAACACTCGTCCTCAATGATGGTGGGTGTAGCTTGTGGGGGTTCGAGTACCCCGCCAATGCCAACCCCGCCAGCGAGGTGTACGTTGCGACCGATTTGCGCGCAGGAGCCCACCGTAGCCCAGGTATCCACCATCGTGCCACTGCCCACCCAAGCGCCGATATTGACGTAAGAAGGCATCAAAATGGCGCCTTTTTCAATGAACGATCCATAACGCGCCAGCGCCTGTGGCACAACCCGAACGCCTTTTTCGGCAAAACCGGATTTAAGCGGAATTTTGTCGTGGAACTCAAACGGACCAACCTCGATGGTTTGCATTTCCTGAATGGGAAAATAGAGCGAAATGGCTTTTTTGATCCATTCGTGGGTAGTCCACCCGCCGTCAGTACCTTGTTCGGCAACGCGGAGTTCGCCTTTATCGAGTAGTTCGATGACTTCTCGGATGGCTTTTTTGGTCTCCCAACCTTGCAGGAGCGAACGGTCGAGCCAAGCGGCTTCGATGGTTTCTTTTAGGTCTGTCATTGTTTATCTTTCGCTTTGAAATTGAATGTTATTTTTCCACACTGTACTGGGCTGCCTTGCCGCTCTTTAAATCTATAGGTTTTGGCAGCACGGATGGCCTTGTTAATTAAGGCGGTATCGCGGGTGTTGCTTTGGGCTTCGTTTAGCTCTGTGGAAATGACGTCTCCTTTCCAATCCACACAGATTTTTACAATTACAATGCCTACCGAAACCAGTGAATCCGTGGATACTATGGATAGGGTTTCCGGTGCCTGGTCAAATTTTCGGGCTGTTTTAGGAGTGCATGAATAAAGAAAAGCTCCTATGCATAATAGCTTAAATAACAGGTGGTGGCTTGCTATTTTCATCCGGTCAACAATACAGCAATCAAGTAATCCGCCAACAAAATCAAAATATCAGAATATACCACAGCCCGGGTGCTGGCCTGGCCCAGTTCGATGCTACCGCCCCGCACAAAATACCCCTGATAACAGGAAACCGTGGTCAGGATGTAAGCAAACACAAAGGCTTTGACATACATCATGAACACATTGTAAGGCACAAAAAAGGAGCGCACCCCCTGTATGTATTCATCGTCGGTAATCAATCCGGTCGGAACACTGGCAAGATAACCACCCCCTACAGCCACGAATGCCGAAAAGGTAACCAACAAGGGAATCACAAAAAGGGCGGCGATGAGTTTCGGACTGATGAGATACGCAGCCGTGTTTACGCCCATCACTTCCATCGCGTCGATGTGTTCTTTTTGGCGCATACCCCCGATTTCAGCGGCCATGTTCGAGCCCACTTTACCGGCCAGTACAAGGCAGGTAATGGTTGGGGAAAGTTCGATCAGCGCCAAATCCCGCACGATATAGCCGATGTAATACCGGGGCACCAACTGTCCATCCAATTGGTAGGCAAACTGAATAGCAGCCACCGCCCCAATAAAAACTGAAATTAGGCATACAATAATCAACGAACCAATACCGATGTCGTTCATCTGGCGCATGGTCTCTTTCCAATACATGGAAAACTTTTCAGGCCGCCCAAAAGCCTGCTTCATCATCAGCAGGTAGCGACCAAAGTCGTAGAGAAAATTGTATTTTGAGAGGAAGGACTGCATGTAGGTGGAGGTTTTGGTTGAGGGGTTTGATTGGTTTGAATCGTTTGATTGGTTTGAGGTGGGCAAATGTAGTGCGAAGTCGTAAGTCCAAAGTCGTAATTCGTAAATTACAAAACTTCGGCCACCACAAAAATACTACCTATTACCAAGATTAGGTCGTCTGGGCTCGCAGCGCGTTTGGCGGCCTTGAGCGCATTGCGGACGGAACTATACGAACGTCCTTGCAATCCAAATCCAGCAGCTTTGTCTCGTAACAACTTGGCATCCAAGCCCCTTGGGATATCAGCCTTGGCAAAATAGTACCGGCCATTTTGTGGAAAAAGCCCCAATACCTTGTCCACTTCTTTGTCGTTCACAAAACCGGTGACCACATGGAGACTTATGTGGTTATTAGAAACCCCATAGGTCTTATCTATATCTTGAAATGCCAATCGTAACCCTGCCTCATTGTGGGCGCTATCGCAAAGAATGCTGGGTTTTTCACCAATAACCTGCCAGCGTCCCATGAATTTTGTGCGTTTGCGAAGGTCTTTTAATCCTGTACGAAGGGGTGAGTTCTCCTTGAGTTCTGAAAGCTTATGTGTTTTTAAAGCCTCCAGCGCCTGCAACACCGTACCCAGGTTTTTTGCTTGAAATGGGCCGGAAGCGTCTA
>JALHPW010000416.1:4012-5063 GCA_022842255.1 Saprospiraceae bacterium
CGTCTACCTCCAGGTTTTCCAGAAACAATGCTCCGTCCTTAAAAATGTTGTAGCAGGTTGTGCCCAGTTGTACCCCGGAACGTACCTGTATCCCGGAACGCTGTTCCGGGGCGTACCCGGTTTGTACCTCGGAACTCCGTTCCGAGTACACAGCCCCGGAACGGAGTTCCGGGGTACCTACCTGAAAACGCTGGTCAGCAAATACAATAGGCGCCCCCACTTCCGCTGCCTTTTTTAAAAAAACGGGTGCCGACTCAGGATGGGTTTCGCCAATCACGACTGGGACACCAGGTTTGATGATGCCCGCTTTTTCAAAGGCGATTTCCGGCAAAGTATCGCCGAGTAGATTCTGATGGTCGTAGCTGATGTTGGTGATGACACTCAACAAGGGGGTAATCACGTTTGTGCTGTCCAGTCTGCCGCCCAGTCCCACCTCAATAATTGCAATGTCCACCTTTTGCCGGGCAAAAAAATCAAAGGCCATGGCCACGCAGAGTTCAAAAAAAGAAGGCTGGATTTTTTCGATGGCATCGCGGTTTTTCTCCACAAAATCAACCACTTGTGTGCGTGGGATATACCCGCCGTTCACCTTGATGCGCTCCCGGAAATCCTTGTAGTGCGGGCTCACGTACAATCCTGTTTTCATGCCAGAAGCCTGACAAACTGCAGCCAACATGTGGCTAACTGAACCCTTTCCGTTGGTCCCCCCGACGTGAATGCTTTTGAACTTTAAATGCGGGTTGCCCAAATGTTCGCACAAAGCGAGCGTGTTGGTCAGGTCCTTTTTAAACGCCGCCGGTCCGATGCGGTGGAACATCGGTAGCTGTGCGTATAGGAAATCCAGTGTCTGTTTGTAATTCACGGTGGACGGTTAACGGTACACGGTTTACGGTATTCGGTGCACGGTACACGATACACGGTGGACGGTACACGGGTTGAAAAACTTGCGGCAAAATTCGACTTAATCCGCACATTTGCCCAAAGGAATTCTTTCCATCGAACCATCCACCGTGTATCGTGTACCGTAAACCGTGTACCATCAACCGTGGAC
>JALHPW010000417.1 GCA_022842255.1 Saprospiraceae bacterium
CGCCGCTGCGCGGCGAAACGTCTTTAGAAACAATTTCAGGCAAAATGAACATAGGTGCCGCGCACCGTAACTTGATCCGCGTTATTCCGGTGCGCTGCACCTCTAGGGTAATTTTGGCTATTCTTCTACAGACGTTTCGCCGCGCTGCGGCTTTTAACGCAATACTACTGCTTAATCACAGAACAAATCGCAAAACCCCGCTTCCCGCTCAACAACATCCAATACTGCCCCGCCGGGAACGCGCTCAAATCAAATCCCTGCTCCGTCGAGGCAGCAAAATTCCAGCTTTTTTCAGTCTGTCCGTCCGAACTGATTAGCGTGGCGCTTTCAAATATTTCACCCGCCCGTACGGTCACCATGCCGCTGGTCGGATTCGGCGAAACCTTGATTTTTCCCAACGGATCGGGCTCTTTGGTGGCAATTGTGGACACGCCTTTGCCGATGGTGTATTCGCCGGGGATCAAATGTGTGGGGCGCAATTGTCCAAACTTGTCGGTCGTAGACGTGAGCGGAAGTTTGGTATAAGTCGGCCATTCCTGCCAAGGGTGCCCCGCGCCGGGACGGTACAGCAACAAAATGCTGTCTTCCGATGGACTGGTGGCGGCAAACAATTCCGTATCCAGTTGGTCGAACTGTCCGCGGCCATCGTAGCTGATAATGCCTTGAGCATCAAAACCTTGTGGGAAATTCTTGCCGCTGGTCAGCACCGACCAATACCGATTGCTGAGTACGTACCCGTTTGGATTGGCCCCCAAATTGTCTGGCGCAGCAAAATGGTGCTCCACCCGGACCAGCACAGAATCCGCCCCGACCGAGTTGATCGTCATGTTGAATTTTGCATCGGCGAAATTGTTGCCGCCAATGTTTTTGACCATACGTTCGCCTTCCGAACGCGCAAGCAGGAGTTTCTGGTTGGTGTTGACAAAGGCCGTTACGGGCGCAGGGCCAAAGGCTGGAAACTCGAATTCTACCAGGCTGCTTTCACCCGAAACGATGCCTGTTTTGTGCTGTCGTTGGCCGTTGCTCATCAAAAAGGTGAATTCAACGGGCGCATTGTGGTGCAGGTGTGGCGCTCCCCGCAGTTTTTGCTTCACATACACCTGAGCAATGGTGGGCGCATCGATGGGTGAAAAAATCAGCTTCAATGAGTCAATGGAGTAATCCACATAACCCCCGGAAAAGATCCAATCCTCAAAAAAATCGTCCAAGTCCTTGCCCGTGGCTGCTTCTAGTTTGTCGCGAAGCTCGGCACTGCTCCAGTCCTCAAATTGGTTGCCGCCGAGGGCCGCCCGGCAACCCACCCGAAACAAGGAATCACCCAAATACCCACGCAGGTTGTGCGCCATTGAAGCGCCTTTGTTGTACACGTGTGTGCCGTAAGTCAGGCTGTGCGGCAGACCCGACACCGCCCGGTATCCGCCCTCGCTGACGTGTGCATTTTGCAAGACCGTCAAGTGGTTGGTGCGCACGGCATTGCGGAAACTGGTTTGTCCGTACACTTTTTCGGTAAACAGGTGCTCACAATAACTCGCCCAGCCCTCGTTGAGCCACATGTCCTCAGCGGTTGAACAGGTAGCCAAATCGCCCCACCACATGTGACCGAGCTCGTGTGCCCAGAGCGTTTCGTAGCTCAAGGAACCGTCGATATAGGCCCGTCCGATGGCGATATTGGTAGCGTGTTCCATCGCGCCCGAGTTGAAGGGCACGAGCGAATAGCCGATTTTGTTCCATTGATAGGGTCCAAACCAGAACTCAAACACCTCAATGGCCTTGGGCAGGTTGACAAAGGTGTTTTTTACTTTCGTGGTATCGTTCGGCGCGGCCGCGATTTCCACGGCGATGGGTCCGGCTTCGCCGGGGTAGGTTCTTTTGAAGGACGTGTAAGGGCCGGAGGCAAAACAAACCAGGTAAGAAGGAATAGGCTCCTCGATTTCCCAGGAATGAGAAATACCGCCTGGGATGTCCATGTCAAGCACCAGGCGACCGTTGGCATACCCTTTACGGGTCGTGGGACTCAAAATAGTAATCCCGTAGCTGCTGCGCTCCACGAAGTTGTCGAAACAGGGAAACCAGGCCCGTCCAAAAGAATGCGGGTCGGCGGCAAAACCCACCCCGAGGTTGAACACATACCCCCCGGTATTGTAGTACCCACCCCAACCGCTGGCATCGGTGACCGGCATGCCGTGGTAATAAATCTGAGCGATAGTAGGACCGCTGGTCGGAATCGCTTGCGGGAAATCGATGTGCAGCGCACTGCCCAGCTGCTGATAGGGTAGGGCGGCACCATTGGGCGTGGTCACGGAATCGACGGTCAAACCCTCCAGGTCCAGGCGGATGCTGGTCAATCCAGCGATTTTGGCCGTCAGGTTGAGGTTGCACTGGGCTTTGACCTGCGGCAGACTGCGCAGATCAAGGGTGATGTCCGTGCGCTGGATGTCGATGGAATCGCTGCGCCCATCTGTCAGGTTCAGGATTTTGGGCGCAAAGGGCGCGTGTTTATGGCCGCACCATTCGTGCGATTCGAGCATTTTTTGGGCTGAGGCTAAGGTTGGGGCGAGGAACAGGGCTAAGTAGAGTAGTGCGCGCATGGGTTGGTTGTTTGGGCAAAAATAGGGGGTTTGGAGGGGATTTGCGTCTCAAAAACATGGTTGAAAACTCAATCTTCCGATTCTGTGGTCTGCTTTGCATTTTCTCCCAACACCAGTAGGGGCAATGTAATGGAAGCCGCCACGCGCTGGGTTTCACTTTTATTAAATAAGTTGGACAAAAAAGAGTGGTGGTGCGGAATCATGACTACCATGTCAGCACCGCTTCGAGCTGCTTCGTACAGGATGCCTTTGTCAACTGCATTTTCGTTCTCATAGGAGTAACCGTGGCGAATTCCGGAAAGCAGCGTTCCGAGCATGCGCTTAGCAGCCGACAGACCACCCTGTGGCACTAATTCTGGTGTTTTTTTCAAATCAAACAAGGTGAATACCTCAATGTAAGCATCAAAGGCTAGTGCCAAATCTCGAAGCGCATGCACTGTTTCGGTGTTTGGGATACCGTGGTCGTCAAACGGGAACAGGATTTTCTTCAGGGGGTGAAAAACCACACCGCGCGACACCACAAGCAAAGGCAGTTTGCCGCGACGAATGGCGGAAGCCGCCACGCTTCCATACAAGGCATTGGCTACAGCACTTTGTCCGTGCATACCCATCACGACCAAATTGGCCTGTTTGTCTTGAAAGACCTCCTCCAGGTCGCTTTGAATATCCCATGACCGCACAACACATTCTATCTCAATGGGATAGCTTTGGGCCAAATCGTCTTTGAGCTCTTCCAGTCTGCGCCCTAAACCTGCCGCCATCTCGTCCACAAAAATATTGGGGAAGACCGTCGGCAAATCCGTTGCTGGAACCGGGTAGTTGAAATGATGGAACAGCACCAATCGAGCCTCGGTAGCCTTGGCGAGCGCAGCGGCATATAGCACCGAAGTTGTGGCACTGGCGGAGAAATCGGTACAAGCGATAATGGTCTTCATGCTTTTATATGTTTTATTATTTTTCAAGGTAAAAGTATAGGATATTGCTGTGGAAGATACTGATAAACATCAGCATGGTACAGGAGTCTCGTTAGCATGGAGCCTTTGTTCAAGAGTCATCCCCTTAGATGAGCGGTGTCACCCCCGTTTTGGTAGGTTCTCTTAGAATTTTGTGGCAAAATATCAGACGATGAAATCGAAGTTGTTTTTCCCGATCCTTTTTCTACTTGGAGGCTTTCTGTCCTTCCAGGCATGCAAATCATCCAAAAGCACTAGTGCCGGAGACAGTGCTTACGCCTGCCCGATGCACCCAGAAATCATCGGTAAAAAAGGCGACCGTTGCTCTAAATGCCACATGGCGTTGACCGAATCTTCTGCTCCCGCTGTCTTCTGTTGCCCTGTACACAAGGAGTGCACCAGTAAAATGAGCGGAAAGTGCCCCAAATGTGGCATCCCCATGGAGCAGCCAGTGCAGCCTTATTCTTGTCCGATGCACCCTGATCAGAAAGGGAAAAAAGGCGAACGTTGCCCGAAATGCAATATGGAGTTGGAAATGCCTAAGCCAGCCAAAGGGGTGGGTTAATGTACGCCAGGCTATTCCCACTGCAACAAGTCTAGTAATTTTCAAACCAATCAAATACTTCTTTGATGATTCGTTCCTTCTCCTGTTGAATAAACCGGAGATAGGCCTCCGCCACCGGCGACAACCGCTTTGCAGAAAGCCAAACCAGATTCCAATGCGTGACAATGGGAAGCCCCTTGAAAGGAATTATTTCCAATTCCCCGCTTTTCAGTTCATTTTTGATGCCAATTAAGGGCATTACAGAGTAACCAAGGCCGGCGATAAGGGCCTGTTTCAAGGCCTCATTAGAAGTTAGCTCTATCTTTTTATAGGTAGGAAGACCTTCCTGTTCAATAAATTTTTCCATTGAACTTCTGGTGGCCGAACCGTGCTCACGGTAAAGCAAGGGGTGCTTTTCAAATAGTTTTTTTACGGGTGTTTTGGGATTTCGTTGGATGCGTGTGCCTCCAACGAGATAAAGTTTATTTTGAAGAAGCTGAACGCAACTTAAGTTGAGGTGATTGGGCACAATAGAAACCAGGGCAAAATCAATTTCATTTTGCTCCAGACTCTTCACTACCTGGGTTTTATTGGTCACATCCATGATGAGGTCTATATTGGGCATCCGGGTTGTTAAAAGCGGCTATCATGATGCTCAATCATATCGGCCAACAGGATGTTGCAGAGACTATCAAAAATGCCTGGCTCTGCACCATAGAAGAAGGCATCCACACCGCAGATATCTACAAAGAAGGCATAAGCAAGGAATTGGTGGGAACGAAAGCATTCGCTGCTGCGGTAATCAACAGGTTGGGTCTAAAACCCAAATCTTTGAAAGTCGCCGAATACGAAAAAGGAGTGCAGTTGAACCTGCCAAAATACCAACGTAAAGCACATGTCAATAAGGTGCTCAAAGGGGTGACGTATTTGTGGACTGGAAGGGTGCTGAGGTTA
>JALHPW010000418.1 GCA_022842255.1 Saprospiraceae bacterium
GGCGGTACTCGACGCCATGGGCAGTTGCCTTACCAACAAATATGCAGAAGGCTATCCCGGCAAACGATATTACGGAGGCTGCGAAATTGTGGACCAAGTGGAGACACTGGCCATCGAACGCATCAAGGAATTGTTTGGCGCAGCTTGGGCCAATGTGCAACCCCATTCGGGCGCACAAGCCAACGCTGCCGTCTTTTTGGCTTGTTTGCAGCCCGGCGACAAGATTTTAGGATTTGACCTTTCACACGGCGGCCACCTTTCGCATGGCTTTGCACTGAATTATTCCGGTAAAGTTTACAGCCCTTCTTTCTATGGCGTAGAACCTGAAACCGGGCGAATCGACATGGATAAGGTGGAGGCCATTGCGCTAGAGGTAAAACCTAAGCTCATCATTTGTGGTGCCTCTGCTTATGCCCGGGATTGGGATTATGCCCGGTTTAGAAAAATCGCGGACTCAGTAGGAGCATTGCTTTTGGCTGATATTGCCCACCCCGCTGGCCTCATTGCAGCCAAATTGTTGAACGACCCAATCCCACATTGCCACATCGTGACCAGCACCACGCATAAAACCTTGCGGGGGCCGCGCGGGGGCATTATTTTGATGGGCAAGGATTTTGACAACCCATGGGGACGAACTACCAAAAAAGGCGAACCTATCCAAATGTCCAGCATTCTGGACAGTGGCGTTTTCCCCGGTATGCAGGGCGGTCCACTCGAACACGTCATCGCAGCCAAAGCCGTGGCTTTTGGGGAGGCTTTGTTGCCAAGTTATAAGGACTACTGCCAGCAGGTGGTGAAAAATGCGCAAGCCATGGCTTCGGAATTTGTGTCCCGTGGCTATGATATCATTTCGGGGGGGACGGATAATCACTTGATGCTCATTGATTTGCGTCGAAAAAACATTACAGGGAAAGTAGCCGACCACATCCTCGGCGAAGCCGATATCACCGTCAATAAAAACATGATTCCGTTCGACCCGCAGCCAGCCATGACCGCTTCCGGCATTCGGGTTGGTTCGGCGGCCATCACTACCCGGGGCTTCCGGGAAGACGATTGCCGACAAGTGGTGGAATGGATGGACGAAGTCATGTCCAACCCCGGAGACGCTGCTATTCAAGCGAAAGTGCGTGGCGCCGTAAATGCATTCATGAAAAAATTCCCGCTGTACGCTTAGAAAACTGTTGACTGTTGACTTTTGACAATTGACCTTTAACTACCAACCAGTCAACCAATAACCAGTCAACCAATAACCAATAACCGATTATCCAATCAACACACTCATGGCCGATACAAAAGCAAACCTGCTCTACGTGGAAGACGACGAAAGCCTTAGCTTCGTTACCCGCGACAACCTTGAACTCAATGGTTACCATGTCACCTACTGTGCCGATGGGAAACAGGCTATGGACATCATCCAGGCTGGCCAAAAGTTCGACCTCTGTATTCTCGACGTGATGCTCCCAGAGGTCGATGGCTTTACCATTGCCCAGGAAATCCGATCGATTGACGACCATGTGCCAATCATATTCCTGACGGCCAAGAGCATGAAACAGGATAAAATCCACGGACTCACCATCGGTGCGGACGACTATATGACCAAGCCGTTCAGCATTGAGGAGTTGTTGTTGAAAATCGACATTTTCCTGCGCCGCACCAAGTATGCGGTGATCCTTAAGCCCGGCAAACCAGTCAGCATAGGCAACTACGCTTTTGATTATAAAAACCTGAGTCTCACCACAGAAGGATACGCCGAAACGCTTACGCAAAAGGAAGCTGACCTGCTTAAATTACTCAATGAGCACCGCAATCAGGTGGTAAAGCGCTCCTTTATTTTGGTGACAATCTGGGGGAAAGATGATTACTTCCTAGGCCGTAGCCTGGATGTATTTATCTCCAGGTTGCGCAAGTATCTGAGCCTGGATGAGCGCATCAAAGTAGAAAACATCCATGGCGTGGGCTTTAAGTTCCGTGTGGATGACTAAGTACTATTTTTAAGGAAACTACATCGCGTCCAGCATCCCTACCAGCACTTCGTTCAAACTGCGAATAGCCAATGGCAAATCCCAGGCGTCGCGGTTGCGCGGCTCCACTCGGTTGGAAATGCTTCGAACTTCAACAAAGGGAATTCCGGCAGCCAAACAGGCATAGAAGAAGGCTGCGCCTTCCATACTTTCTACTTGCACTTCGGGGTATTTTGCCAATATCTTTTGAATGGAATCGGCATATCCATGCACCTTATTAACCGTTAAGCCTTGACAAACAGGCAGTTGTGGTATTGGGGCATATGGATTGGAAATTGAAGAATGCGCCGAAAAACCCAACTCGGTTACATCCGTGAACCGCCCATCGGCCTCTTCCACCCCCAGGTCGCCAAAACGTTCCGAACCGACTTGCACCACGTCGCCAACTTTTAGCTTTTCATCAAAGGCACCCGCGATGCCCGCATTGATGGCCCAGTTCGGTCGACTTTGCGCAAAAAAATGGCCCAACTGAAAAGCAGTCGCAGTCATGCCCACACCGGTCACCAGGGTTTGAACAACAAGGTTTTTGCGTTCAAAAACCCCTTCCGCTTTTGCTTGAAATTGGGTTTCAAGCCATTGAACGGTGGGCGCAATTTCAAAGGGGGTGGCTGCTGCCAGAAGTATATGCATAATTTGGGTGTGAAAACCAATTGATCTTTGCAAAAATGAGCGTCAAAATTGGGAACAAGTCCGCTAATTTTGGCCACAAAATCTAAATAATGCTGGAATCGCTTCAACACCTGGACGCTGTATTGTTCCAATTCATCAACAGTAGCCTGAGCAATCCCGTCTTTGACGCGCTCCTGCCTTGGTGTCGAGAAAAATGGTTTTGGATGCCGCTTTATGTGTTTGTGGCGGCGTTTTCAGTCCTCAATTTTGGCAAAAAAGGCTGGATCATCATACTCGGATTGGCACTGTCTGCGGGTTTGGCCGACTTTACCAGCAGCACACTCATCAAAAAGAACGTCCAACGCATCCGCCCTTGCAACGACCTGGAAATGACCGACCAACTTCACCTGCGTGTTCCCTGTGGAAGCGGATACAGTTTTACCTCCAGCCATGCTGCCAATCATTTTGCCGCAGCTGTTTTTTTTATCTATATTTTTGGAGGGCTGGCCCGCTGGATGCGCCCACTGGCGCTATGCTGGGCTGGCTTGATTGCTTTTTCCCAGGTGTACGTTGGGGTCCACTATCCAGGGGATGTGTTTTTTGGCGCGCTATTGGGCATTGTGATTGGCTGGTGGACTGCCTCGACCCTACGCAGGTTAAGTGGATATAAACTGCCCGTTTTTTGACATCCAGGTTACATCGCAATACTTTCTGCACGTTTTCAAATAGGCATTGTAATTTTCGGCTTGATTTTTGGCTACATCCTATCTTGAATCAAAATTTTTAATCCAAGTCATTGAAAATCAAACTTATTATGAAACACCTTTTCAAATCTTCTTTGCTTTTTTGCTCCCTTCTGCTGGCGTCCACGGGGTTTGCCCAAACGCTTAAATCTGTGGACAACTCACAAAACGCTGGAAAGGTAGAGTGGCTCGACCGACAACTTACCACGGGAAATGTTCCGTTTGGACAGGCCGTCGCTCGGGAATTCAAGTTCAAAAACATCAGCAGCGAAAACCTGATCATCCTGCAGGTAAAAAGCACCTGTCACTGCACGGTGACTGAATGGGACCGCAGTCCGGTAGAACCGGGCAAAACCGGCACCATCAAGGTGACGTATGATAGCCTAAAAGAAGGTGATTTTTATCGAATTGTATCAGTAACCACCAATTTCGACTCCATGCAGTCCGTTCCTTTGGCCCTTGCCGGCAAGGTGGATAAAAAACCTGAAGCTAATACTGGGAACTGAGTGATGAAGTGATGAAGTGATGAAGTGATGGACCCGCCCTACCGCGATATGCTGTAGGGCGGGTTTCTTTTTATCCCTATCTTTCGCCGTTTCTTCAATTGGACACACGATGGAATTGATTTTCAACAACTTGCCCGCACTTTTTGTCACCGCTTTTTTAGCCATCCTTTTTCTACAGTCCGGCTTGGACAAGGTTGTGGACTACCGGGGCAATCTTGACTACTTTCGTTCGCATTTTAAAAACAGCCCTTTGGCCGGAAGTGTTGGCCTGCTCATGCCTACCATCACTTTACTCGAAACCGCTACCGGGGTGGTATCCGCTTGGGCCTTTTTGCAATCATTGGTGATGGGCATGAGCCCCGCCACCATCTATAGTCCCATCTTGGCAGGTATTTCGTTGCTGTGCCTGTTTTTAGGGCAACGGGTAGCAAAGGATTACGCCGGTGCCGCTGCATTGGTGCCTTATTTTGTGGTGGTGCTTATGGGGCTATGGATTGTTAAAATATAGATCAACGCATAATCATGAACCAAAAACAGCTTCTCCGCCGATTCCTAGGCGGCACCCTTCTCCTTTTGGGCCTTTACTTTATCGGTTTGCTCGCTTATGGTTGGGCCACCGATTGGCAACCTGGCCCAGCCCCTATCCCACTCCAAGTGGATCAGAATTCCGAATATAAAACCTTGACAGACACCGTATTGACTGTGGCTATCTGGAATGTGGGCTTTGGGGGATTGGGAGCGGAATCCGATTTTTTCTACGATGATGAAGGCATGTGGTATTCCGGAAGCAGCATGACCAGAAGTCCCAAAAACCTGGTAGAAAAAAACTTGAAGGGGGCTGTGGACTTTTTGAAATCCTTCCGCGACAGTGTTGACTTCTTTTTGCTGCAAGAGGCGGATATGGAGTCCGACCGAAGCCACCGGCTGCGTCAATATGACGAGTATCAGAAAGCATTACCGGGATTTATGGCAGATTTTGCCGTCAATTACCAATGTGAGCGGGTACCTATTCCGCTGCTGGAACCCTGGAACGCTTATGGGGAAGTCTTGTCGGGTCTGGCCACCTTTAGCCGTTTCCAAGCGGTTGAGGCCACACGCCACCAACTCCCTGGACATTATCCCATGCCCGACCGGATTTTTCAGCTTGAC
>JALHPW010000419.1 GCA_022842255.1 Saprospiraceae bacterium
TGTCCATCTTTCATTTTCGTCGGGGCGATTACGATACCACGCTTGATTTGCTGCGCAATGTCACCTTTGCCGACCCGATGTACAACCTCGAAAGTCGCAAGATGCTGCTCAAAATTTACTTCGAGCAAAGTGCCATCGGCCCACTCGAATCGTTGCTGGAAAACATGCTGACCTGGTTGCGCCGCCACCCTGAAATCGGCTATCACCGCGAGATGTACCGCAACCTGGCTCGGTTCACAGGACGACTGCTGCGCATCCCTTCCAATGAAAAAGAAGCCCGAAAACGACTGGAAGCCAAAATCCGCGAAACCCCACTCGTGGCGGAACGGGGGTGGCTGTTGGAGAAGGTTAAGTAATGATGCTGTCTCAAAAGTTGATTTGATTTATAAGGTTGATGAAGGTTGATAATTGCATCCTAAAAAGGGGACAATTCCTGCTTTTTTGAGTGCAATTATCAACCTTCATCAACCGTATAAACTCGATATCAACCTTTTGAGATTAGGCCACATTACGCGCATCCACCTCGGTCAGCACTGCTCCTGCAAATTTGCCGTCGAGTGCACGCAGGAATTCCAGGGCGTCATTATCGGCTGTTTTTAACACAGAATTGGCATTAAAAACGGCCAGTACCTTGTCAGCAAAAGGCACCAGTTCCTGTGCATCGGAGTACTGGTTGAGCGCGGCGGCTTCCATCAATACATAATCGTAGTGCTGGTGGATATCTGCGAGGAAGGCACGGAATTGTTCCGGTTCCAACAGTTCGGCGGGCGATTTTTGAATACCGGTATTGCCCAGGATATCTACGAGTTGGGTCTCGCTTTTTTCCGCAGATTTGGTTTTGAGCTGGAATACCTCCGCCAAGCCGTGGTCCTGGAGCGCTTTGTTCAGGATGTCTTTGTTGGCCGTAGCCTCATCGGTGAAGGTTTCCGGAAGTGGCGCCTTAAAATTGGTGTCGAGCATCAACACCCGTTTGTTGTTGAACGCCAGCGAATGCGCCAGGGAAAGCATGGTGAAGGTTTTTCCTTCTTTACTTTTAGGGCTGACAATCAGGAAGTTACCCGCTCCGGAAGCCAACATTTGCCCTCGGATTTTGCGCAGGTTTTCCCGAAAAGTGGTATGGCTAGCATCCGGGTTTTTAGCCGAAAAAATACGCTCCAAATCAAAACCTTTGACGGGGATTGCCGGAATGGTGCCAAGCAATGAAAGCCCCTTGCTGTATTTTTTGAAAAGGTCGGGCGACTGGATGGTGTTGTCCAGGTACGCCAATCCAAACAGCGCGATTACCGTAAAACTTCCCACCACAATGGCCGCAAAAATGCTGAGCAAAGTGCGGCGGTCGGGCTCTGGCCACTCGGGCAATTGTCCGTTTTGCACGATAGAAAGTGGATTTTCGGCGTTTTCAAGTACGAGTTTGGCCTTGATGAACTCGTCGTAAATTTTGTCAAACTCCAACTGGGCGTTGTCTTGTTCGGCTTGCAACCTGGAAAACACTTCGTCGCTGACCACCATGCTACTGAGTTTGTTTTTGAGGGTGTACAACTCGCTGCTCGTGCGTTTGTAACTTTCCTCGGCCTCAATGCGGTCCAGATCGTTGTCCACCCGATCCTTGTACAAATCCTCCTTGGTTTTTTTGCCTTCTTCGTTGCGCGGGCGGCCTTGCGAGCGCGCGGAGGAGCGCATGGCTTCTTCCAGCTCTGATTTTGCTGCGGCGAGTTCTTCGGCCAGTTCTTCGTTTTTACCGCCGGCTTCGGCATTTTTCCGGGTGAGTTCGCGGACACGCTCCATTTGCTCGGCGGTGTTGTTTTTTTCCAACAGCCGGCTCTGGATTTCACGGGCATCGCGGGATTCGCGGTCGCCCTCGTATTTTTTGATGCGGCTGACCGATTCGGCGGCCGACATTTTTTTGGCCGCTGCGCGTTGGCGTTCGAATTCCAGTTTCGCGATTTGGCCCACCAATTCCTCGCTTTGTTTGCCCAGTACCGGAAGGCCCTTTTGTTTCAAATATTCAAATTTCAAATTGCTGATGGAATCCACCACAGCCTTTTTCTCCTTGGCGAGTTTGGTGTAGGATTCTACGTTTTGACGCTTGTCGCGCACCAGCAAATTGAAATAATAAGTCAAAAAGCGATTGGAATAAGAATTCACCAAATGTTGGGAAAGCGCCGGGATTTCGGTGGTAATATCAATGTCGAGGTAATCGGTTTGGCTTTTCCGTTTGACGGAAAGGCTGCGCAAAATCGCATCGTTGTCGTACCCATAGGCGCGGGCAACTTTATCCAATAAAAAATCAAACTGCGGACTAAACGAAGCTTCTTCCAGGCTGTCGAGGTTGATTTTTTGCAATTCGGCGAACAACGACTTTTTCTCTTCTTCTGAAAAATTGGCCAAGCTGAGGTTCGCCTGACGGAACGGTTTTTCACTGATTTTCCCATATTCCGCCCCCAAATCGTGTTGCAGCATCTCGATGGTCACCAACTTGATGGCCGAGCGTGATTGCGCAAATTCCAGGAGGTTGGAAAAAGCATTGTCAATCTGGTATTGCTGTACAAAAGCGTCGGAATTGTCCGATTTGATGCCTTTGTAATTGACGATACCGGTTGCCATTACCACGCTCGATTTGAAACGCTCGGGTTTTTGGCCAATAAAGAAAAAAGTGGCCACGGCAGCCGCAGCCATGGCACCCAGGATGAGCCACTTTCGGCGAAGCAGTATGTTGAGCAGATATGCGAAATCCATAATCGGGATGGGAGATGATTAATTTTATAAATGTGGTCAATTTTATAAATGTGGTCAATGTGATTTGAGCCCACATTTGTCAAATTGACCACATTTATCATATTGGTCACATTAAACACATTGACCACATTAAACACATTGACCACATTTATAACATTGGCCACATTTATCACGGCAAAGGTAATGCCACTTGTTGCTTTGAACTTGTTACACAAAATTCAATCATCGCGTCCAAAGCCATTTTTCTATTGCTACTGCTTGTCCGTTGCCATCGCGAAGCAGCACGGAATAGACACCTGAGGGAGAATCGGGCAATTGAAGCCAGCCTTTGTTGCCTACGCTGATGTTTTGAACTTCGCGGCCATCCACCGCGCGGATTTCCAGTCGCCAAGTATTTTCGTCGGCATCTTCCCCGATAATTTCAAAATAAGCCAAACCTGTGCCAGAGCTTAGTCGGAGACTGTAACCACTGGCGGCAAAACTCAAGGCCCGCACGGGACTATTGCTCGATTTGCCGGAATAATCCACTTGATTTAACCGGTAATAATTCAAGCCACGCGCAGGACTGGGGTCGATGAATTCATAATTCGTCGTGCCCACTATTTCATTGCCCCGGCAGGGTACTTCTCCCAAGGTTTTCCAGACAAAACCATCGGCGCTTCGTTGCACGCTAAAGTGGGCGCAGTCTTTTTCGGAAGCCGTAATCCAACGGAGTTTGGCTGTTTTTCCGACTGGTTTTGCCGTAAATTCTAGCAATTCAACCGGCAAAGGGGTGTTGACGGCCGCAAGCGCGTCCACCCGCCCCCAACCATACACATTGTTGGGGTGCGAGGAGCCATTGTCGCTGCCACAAAACGGGGCTGTTGCAAAACGCTCCACGGCACTTAACCGCATGGCGTCCTCCAAGGCATCCACATTGCCAACCAGGTTTGGGTGCGCACTCATAAGCAAGGCAGCCACCCCTGCGATGTGTGGGCCCGCCATGCTGGTGCCGTTCCAGCTGGCGTATCCGTAGCTTCCGCCATTGTTGTCGTGACCGGTGCAGGAATACACCCCGACACCTGGCGCACTGATGTCTGGTTTCATGATGGCCGTGTACACATTGACCGGTCCGCGGCTACTAAAACCCGCAATATTGTCGCTGCTATTGGTAGCGCCCACCGAAAAACTGGCGTCGTAAATAGCGGCCGGCGATTCGACCGAACTGCAACCAGAACCGCTGTTTCCCGCTGAAACCACTACCAAGATGCCAGCAGCCCGTACGTTCTCCACCACGTCTTCCATTTCAGCATAATTGGAGTTGTTGCAACCTTCCGAAGTAGGGCAGCCCCAGGAATTATTGATAACGTGCGGCGCCTGGTTCGAATTCGGGTTAGCGTCATTGAGGTCGGTGGGCGCCACAAACCATTCAAAACACTCAATGTAGGTAGCGGGCGTGCCATCGCCCTCTTCCATGTTGCGGCAGCCCATCCAGGTCGCTTCCGGAGCGACGCCGATGTTGTCGGTGCCGTCGTTGCCCACCATCGTACCCATCGTGTGGGTGCCGTGGTCGTTGTCGTCGCAGGGTTGGTTCAGGTTCAATCCGCAGGAATTTGCCCCGCCACCAATCAGCGCATGAATGGCGTCGTGCCAATTGTAGTTGTGGTTGGCCGTACTGCCGTTCCAACCGCGGTATCGCCCCTTGATGGCCGGGTGTTCCCATTCATAACCCGTGTCTTGTCCGCCTACCACAATGCCAGCACCGGTATGTCCCAGGTTCCACACATTGTCGGCATTGATTTTGGTCAATCCCCAGGGCAGGGCCCGGTCCTGGGCGGGGAGTTCTTCCTGCAATTGCGGCGGACGGTTCAGGTGCCAGATTGGGTTGATGTTCAATCGGCCGACTTCCGGCATTTGGGCAATTTTTTCCAACAAATCAGCCGAACCTTTGGCCCAAAGCGCGTTGATGATCCAAAAAGAGTGGTGGGTTGCACCTTCGTTTTGCAGCAGGTCGCGGAGCGTGCGTTGGTCTTTTTCGGCAAACGTTGAAAGGGTTTCAAAGACGTATTTGCCTTTTTCTTCTTTCTTGCGGAGTTGTTTGGCCGCGCTTACATCGGCCTGTTTTTGCATGATGATGAGAAATTCGACCGCAGAATCGGGGTTTTGGGCATATTCCCAAAGTTTAGGGTCAATTTTGGCGCGCCAATCGGGAATTTGGGAAAACAGCGGCTGAACAAAAAAGCCAAGCAGGAAAAGTATGCCGAGTGGTTTGAGCATGATTTTTTTCATTTTAAAGTGCCCAA
>JALHPW010000420.1:0-1985 GCA_022842255.1 Saprospiraceae bacterium
TGATCTTCTCTGCCAGTGATTTGGCATAAGCCTCTTGTTCGGGCTTGTTGCTGAGTTCGCGGCTGAGCAGCTTTTCCGCGATTTCGACCGCCATTTGGCCCGATTGGTTTTTCAGGGCCACCAAAGCGGCTTGCTTTTGGTTTTCGATATCTTGAATGGCACTTTCCACTTTGCGCTTGTATTCAGCGTTTGCGCGCTCCTTTGCCTCGGCGATGATTTCTTCCTTGGCTTCTTTGGCTTCCTTCAAGATAGCAGAACGCTCTTCGCGGGCTTGGGCCAGGAGTTTTTCGTTCTCGGCTTGGAGGTGCGACATTTCCTCACGGGCGCGCTTGGCCTCGTCGAGCGAGTTTTGGATGTCCAACTCACGCTGTTTGAGTGCGTTACCGATGGGTTTGAAAGCGAATTTGCTCATCAAAAACCAGAACAGGCCAAAGATGATGGTCGTCCAAATGAGCAAGCCGGGTTCGGGCTTGATGACGGAAAAATCTGCGAGAAAAACCATATTATTAAATGTGGTCAATTATTTGATGTGAACAATGTGGCCAATTACTGAATGTGAACAATGTGGTCAATGTGCTGAATTAGTCAAGTCCACATTTCACACATTTATCAGATTGACCACATTTAAAAACTCCGGGCCATTGCGTCGCCAACCGCTTCGCGCCGGCCCGGATGAGCTAACTCTTAGGCAGCTTTCACGAAGAAAGACAACACCATCGCTACCAGCGCCGCACCCTCTACGAGAGCCGCGGTCAAGATCATGTTAGCGCGGATGTCGCCAGAAGCTTCTGGTTGACGGGCGATGCCCTCAACTGCTTTGCCACCAATTTGTCCGATTCCGATACCAGCGCCGATTACGGCGAGGCCTGCACCAATTGTTGCGTACATAATTGAAAAATTATGGGTGATGAATGTAAAATGCTTTTAAAGTTGGTTTTCCGGTTTTGAATATTCTTAGTGGTGGTCGTGATGCGGTTCTTCGAGTGCGGTACCGATATAGGCAGCGCTCAACATAGTGAAGATAAACGCCTGCAAGAAGGCCACCAGAAGCTCAAGGGTCATCATGAAGAGCGAAAGGGGAACGGCTGCTGCTGCACCCGCTACCGAGCCGCCCACACTGGTACCCGCTTTGCCAAATATGAAAATCAAACTCACGAAACACAGGATCACAATGTGGCCCGCCGTGATGTTCGCAAAAAGTCGAAGTAAAAGAGTGAATGGCTTGAGGAACAAGCCAAGGATTTCAACCGGCGTCAGAATCAAGATCTTCAGCGCAGCTGGAACGCCAGGCATCCAAAGCGTGTGCTCCCAGAAATGCTTTTTGGTGCTGGCCAGCATCAGGATAAAGGTCAACATAGCCATTACGATGGTGACCGAAATATTGCCTGTTACGTTGGCGCTGCCAGGGAAAAATGGGATTTGGCCAATAAGGTTGAGTCCCAAGATGAAGAAGAATGCCGAAAGTAGGTATGGCATATACTTTTCATAGTGTGGCCCAATGGCCGGACGCGCCACATCGTCGCGGATAAAGGTATAAAAAGGCTCGATAAAGTTCTGAAGGCCCTTTGGTGCATATCCGTGCGTACGGGTTGCGGAATTTGCGGCACTGCGGAACAGAAAAAAGAGAATCAAGCAGGTCAGCAACATCGTAAAGACGTTGCGTGTGATGGAGTAGTCGTAAAAACTGGTGATACCACCGCCCATCAAGCCTCCGTCAAAAGTGGTTTTTTTATCCAACTCGTAACACTTGCCATCCGCTACCACATAGTAAATGTCCTTTTCCTTTCCATCGATTGTTTTGGTCTCATGGGTCGGTTCGCTGACTGCGACCTCTCCTTTGGGGAAACTTGGGTCCTTGACCCGCAAAACACTGCCATGCACCAACACGTATCCGTCTTTCGCAACGGTTCCATTTCCGTGGTGGTGGGCATGGAACGCGGCGGTGGTTGTGATGGTCCAGCCTTGTGAAGGCGCGTACAGGAAAC
>JALHPW010000420.1:1995-5017 GCA_022842255.1 Saprospiraceae bacterium
GTAAATATCGCCGATGAGGTGGATGGCGTTGGCGTCTGCAATGTGGTGCACTGCCGTTTCGCCGGCGTTGAATTCACCCTCTTTTTCTACGATGGGATGGCCACAACCTTCGTGGGAAGCCTCGGCAGGATGCTCGGCATCGGTGCCGCTTCCGGCATTCGCAGGCTGGTCGTGCTGCTCGGAAGATTGTTGGGGATGCGGGTGGTTGTCATGCTGAGCGTATGCTACAGCCCCTAAGCCGCTGAAAATCAATGCTATCCAGAATTTGCGAATGCCTGTCATATCTTTATTATCGGATCGACTTGTTCAAAATCGGGTGCAAAAGTACGATGCGATTTTTTGATAAAAAAACCAACTCAAAGTATTTTTCCAAAAAAAATAGGGCAGGGGCGGTTTTTGGGCGGCGGCTTCGGAATTTAATTTGGGTGGGCCTGGGTTGTGTACAGGTCCAACTAACTTCCCCCACTGGAAAATTTAAGATATTATAACAACACTTTATCTTTAGGCCCAAACTCGCACAACCCTTTGCCGGACCATGATTATGTATTTACGATTTTGCCTTATTTGTGGCTATCTTCTGACCATTAGCCTCCCTGTTTGTTCAAAAGCCATGCTTCAGGGCACAGTGACTTTTCTTAATTCGGGTTCGAAGCCAGCTCAGGGAGTGAAAATCTACGCTTTTGGGGCACAGGCTTCTTACACTAATCAAGACGGGGAGTTTTCCCTTGAATTTCCCGAGAGGCGACCGGGCGACCGGGTACGCATTTCGGTTGGGGGCAAGGACGAACATGGGGTTGCGTTTGTAGTAGTGAACGACAAAATACTGGCATCCCTTCACTTGCCGTCTGACCCCGATGTGGATATCGTTGAGATTTTTGTCTGCCCCCAGGAACGGCTGGATGAGGAAAAACAAAAGTATTATGGCATTTTTGCCAAGGATATCTATGCAAAGACCGAAAAACGACTACGGAAAATTGAGCAAGGGATAATGGCCGCAACGGCTTCTACGGAAACAGTTGAATCCTTGCAGAGAGAAAAGGGAAAATTGCTTGCTGAGCGGGATTCGGCCTTGGCAAAAGCGGAGGAACAGGCGCTTTATATAGCCAGTATCAACCTGGATAAGGCGAATCATTTGGTAAGGGATGCGGTATATAAATTGAATGTTGAGGAGGATGTTGCTGGAGCGATAGCCGTATTGGATAATGAGGCACTTTGCCAGGCGTATCTAAAGGCAAGCGGATTGAAAGCTACGGCGGAAAAAGAAATCCGTCAGGTGCTGGATGGATTCGAAATGAAAATCCACATGCTGCAAACTGGTTCGAATGAAAAAGAGATACAAGAATGTTGCAAGTACATCGGAATGATCTGCAAGCGTGAGAAGATTGATCCGCCGACGGCTTCGGGGTGTTTTTCTTGGGTGGTAGTGGATCAAAGGCCAATCCCACACGAGTCTCCCGAGTCTGGCCCCATCCCTGCTACTTGGTCTCCTAACGGCAACTTAAGCAAGCCCACCACTGGGTCTATCCCTTTCCCTAGGGACGATGCAGGTCTCCAATTCCATTTGGTCAAAAACGGCGACACCCTCTATTCCATCGCCAGAAAGTATAACACTTCGGTTGCCTCGCTCAAGGCAAGCAATAAGTTGGACAATATGGATATGATAGTTGTCGGACAGCGGATTTTAGTACCTGTCAAATAGCGTTTTTCTATGTAGAGGAGTCCTTGTGCCCTCCCAATTTACCTAAAAAAATTTTAATATGTATAATTTGATTCGGTTTCACGTGGCTAGTTTCCTTTTCTTAGTCAATGCCTCTACTATCTATTCAGCAGCTATTCTTCAAGGGACGGTTACCTTCCTTAATTCTGGCTCGCGCCCAGCGGTTGGGGTTAAAATAAGTGCTTTTGGGGCAAATGATTGTTACACCACAGATGCTGGGATGTTCCGCTTGGAATTCCCCGATAAAAAACCTGGCGACAAGGTCAAAATCATTGTGGGCAGTAATGATAGTGGTGGTTTACCACTGGAGCTGGTCAATGATAAGGTCATCGCGCAGGTGCGCATTCCTTCCAATCCGGATGATGATATAGTGGAGGTCATTGTTTGCAAGGTTGGGCAGCGTAATGAGGCTGCACTTCGGTATAATGGGCTGATTGTTAAGACAATCAATGAGGCGATGGAAAAGCGACTGCTTGAGATTGACAAGAAATTGGGCGCTGCCAAGATTGATGCGGAGACAATCGTGGCCCTCCAGCATGAAAAAGAAAAACTGTCTGTGGAGCGGGATTCAGCACTAGCCAAGGCTGAGGAGCAAGCCTTATATATTGCCAGTATCAACCTGGACCAGGCTAATCAATTGATTAAGGACGCGGTATTGAAAGTGGATAGCATGAGAGATATGGCAGGGGCAATTGCGGTGTTGGATAATGAGGCGCTGTATCAAGCGTATTTGGAGGCAAGCGAAAAAAAGAAAAAGGCTGAAGGTTCGATTCAGCAGGTAGTGACAGGTTTTGAGTTGAAGATTAAACTGTTGGAACCCTTTTATCGGTATGAGGAGATGGCGGAGTGCTGCGAAAAGATTGTCGGGATTTATGAAGCCGAAGGGAGTGAAAAAGAGACGTTAGCCCAAAAGTATGGGTGGATCGCATACTATTGGCGATTGGCAGGGAATTACAACAGGGCGGTAGAATTCTATCTAAAAAATCTAGAGGTCCGTGAAAAAACTGTACCCCTTGAAAGTTTACTACTGGCAACTTCTTACAACAATTTGGCGGCTGGCCTTTTTTACCTCGGAGAATATCAAAAATCGATAGAATACGCTCAAAAGGCATTGTCAATCAGGGAAAAAGAGCTGCCTGCGGATGACCTAGATTTATCGAATTCGTACTCGAATATCGCAGCTTCATATGCTGGTTTAAGCGAATACGACAAAGCACTGGAGTTTGAACAAAAGGCATTGGCTATTCGTGAGAAAGTTTTGCCGTTGGAACACCCAAACCTCGCTTTGTCCTATAACAATCTGGC
>JALHPW010000421.1 GCA_022842255.1 Saprospiraceae bacterium
TGTTAAGATACTTTTGGGCGCTTACGTTCCACCGGCCCCGTGCCACCACTAAGCAACCTCAGAATGCCACGCTCGCCTTACCTTCGCCCCCATGTTTTCTACCACGCAAAAAATCGGCATCCTCGGGGGCGGCCAACTCGGCAAAATGCTCGCCCTCGCAGCTGCCAATTGGGATTTTAAAACCTATTGCCTCGACCCCACGCCCGATGCACCGGCTAGCCCGGTTTGTTCGGGATTTCAATTGGGCGATTTTAAAAACTACGAGGAGGTGCTGGCCTTTGGTCAGGATAAAGACTTGCTGACCATTGAAATCGAACACGTGAACACCGATGCCCTGCGCGAGCTTGAACGTTTGGGCAAAACGGTGCACCCCAGTCCCCGAGCGCTCGACATCATCAAGGACAAAGGCCTGCAAAAGGAGTTTTACCGCGAGCACGAAATCCCCACAGCCCATTTTGAGATTTTTGCCGACGAAAAAAGCCTGCGAAAGGCCATCGAATCAGGTGCCTGGACCTTGCCGCTGGTACAAAAAACACGTACCGCGGGTTATGATGGCAAAGGCGTATCCATCCTGCGCACGATGGAAGATTTGGAAACAAAATTGCTTCCCGGACCTTGCCTTGCCGAAGCGCTTGCCCCCATCGAAACCGAAATTGCTATCGTGGCAGCACGGAACGCAAAGGGTGAGGTGGCTGTTTTCCCCGCTGTTGAAATGGATTTTCACCCGGAAGCCAACCTGGTGGAATTTCTGCTTTGTCCGGCCCGTATTTCCCGGCTAGTGGAAGCAGAGGCGGAGGCACTTGCCGAACGGGTCATTCGTGCCTTTGATATTTGTGGTCTGTTGGCCGTGGAAATGTTCTGGACGAAAGACGGGCAACTACTGGTCAACGAAGTGGCCCCACGCCCACACAATTCCGGTCACCATACCATCGACAGCGCCCATACCAGCCAATTTGAGCAACATTTGCGCGGAATCTGTGATTTGCCCTTGGGCTCCACCCATTCCAAAACCCCCGTTGCCATCATGCTCAATTTACTTGGCGAACCCGGACACAAGGGCCCCGTGCGTTACGAAGGCGTGGAGGCCTGCCTGGCGTTAGAAGGCGTGAACATCCATCTGTACGGAAAGGCCTTAACTTCGCCGTTCCGTAAAATGGGCCACGTCACCATTACCGCCGATACGGTACAGGATGCGATGAAAAAAGCGAACTTTGTGAAAGAAAAATTGAAGGTTTGCGCAGTTTGACCGTTGACCACTCACCACTAACCACTAACCACTAACCACTCACCACTCACCACTTACCACTCACCACATGGTATCCATAATCATGGGCTCCGATTCCGACCTGCCGGTCATGCAAAAAGCGGCGGACATCCTTACTGAACTTCAGGTGCCCTTCGAAATGACCATCGTATCGGCGCATCGTACCCCGACGCGGATGTTTGAGTTTGCGAGTACGGCCCACGAACGTGGCATTCGGGTAGTCATAGCTGGAGCTGGCGGGGCCGCGCATTTGCCCGGAATGGTGGCGGCTATTTCGCCTTTACCGGTCATAGGGGTACCCGTCAAATCTTCCAATTCGATTGATGGTTGGGACAGCATCCTTTCCATCCTTCAAATGCCCGAGGGGGTTCCGGTCGCCACCGTGGCGCTCAATGCCGCTCGAAATGCCGGTATCCTGGCCGCCCAAATGCTCGCGACCAGCGACCCAATGTTGCTGCAGCGCATCATAGCCTTCAAAAAATCATTGGAAGCCAAGGTTTTAGAAAAAGCGAAAGCCATGGAAGGGGATTGAGTTATTAGGTCATTTATCGTCATTAGGTCATTGGGTCATTTATCGTCATTGGTTCCAGTCAATGACCCCCAATGACGACAAATGACCCAATGACGACAAATGACCCAATGACCCCAAAAGCCCAACCCACCCACATGTCACACAAGCACCGTCATAGAAAAAACATAAAAAAGGGTTTGCCGCCTGGCTCCCTGGTGTACACCGGCCATCGGGAGAATTCGCCTGCCAAGGTGTTGAGCATCGCCTATTCCGGAACGGAATATGAGGAAAGGGATGGGTATTATCCCAACATCTTTGGACAAAAAACCGGGATTTTGTGGACCGATATCCGAGGCCTTACGGATACAAAACTGATTGAACAGGTTGGAAATGACCATGATATGCACTACCTCGCACAAGAGGACGTGCTGGACACCCAACAACGGGCCAAACTGGAAGAATATGACAAAGGCATATTTTTCATCGTGCACAGTCTGAAACTAGATTGCGAGGTGCTAGAGCTGCACAGCGAACAAATCGCGCTTTTTATGGGCAAAAACTTCCTGACCTCTTTTCAGGAAGATCCCGACGACAACCTCGCGCCCGTCCGAAAACGAGCCGAAGAAGGGCTGGGGCGGATTCGAAAAAAAGGGGCGGATTATCTGATGTACGCCGTTATTGATGTGGTGGTGGATACGTATTACTCGGTACTCGCTGATTTGGAAGCACAATCCCTCGAACTGGAAGACGAATTGCATAAAAACGGGGCGGCCCATATCTCCAAAGCCAGGATGTTTGCGCTGAAAAAGGCAACGAACGAATTCCGCCACCGACTCATGCCACTCCGTGAAGCCGTAACGAGATTGTACAGAACCGAAAGTGAGTTGATCGACGATAGCAACCGACTTTACCTCCGCGATTTGGTCGACCACGTGGCGCAAATCCTGGACGGGATTGATACACTGCGAGATATGATTTCCAACCTCGAAGCGCTGTATCATGCAGAAGCGGCCAACCGTTTGAACAACGTGATGCGTCTCTTAACCGTCATTAGCACCATCTTTATCCCACTGTCCTTTATCGCCGGTATCTATGGCATGAACTTCGACAACATGCCCGAACTGCACTGGCATTATGGCTATTTTGTAATCCTGGGTGGCATGTTCTGTGCGATGGTGGGCATGTTGATTTATTTTAAACGAAAAAACTGGATCTAATCACCAATCACCAATCAACCAATCAACCTACTCTCCATCATGTTTCGTCACCTACTTTTTGGACTGCTGCTTTTTGCAACCACTGCTTACGCTCAAGAGCCCTTGAAGGAAGACCTAGCCCCTTGTGGTACGATCGGTGTATCGGATTGGTTGCGCGAATACCGCCTGCGGCCCCCGGTCGTGGATCGTTCTGAGGATACCCTTTGGGTGGCGATTCAGCCGCATTTGTTGGCGAAGGACAATGGCTCGGGCAGGATTGCCGCCGAAAAATTCCTGAGTTCTTTTTGTCAGTTGAACGAGGATTTTGCCGCGTCCAACATCCAGTTTTATTTTAAATATGGCTGGAACCTGTTGGATGAAACAGATTGGTATGCACACGAAGACATTCCGCAAGGCATTGAGATGATGTTGACCAACAACATTCCGGATGCACTTAACGCCTATTTCGTGGCCGACCCAGCGGGCAACTGTGGCTACAACCTGCCGTACGCTGGCGTGGCCATCGGGCACAACTGCTCTGGCGACAATGACCACACCTGGTCGCACGAAGTAGGGCACGCCCTCAACCTGCCGCATCCCTTCATCGGTTGGGAAGGCAAGACTTACAATTTTGCCCAGCCTACACCCACCTTGCTCACGTACGATTACACGTATTTCCACGATACGCTGGAAACCCAAATCCCTGCCCCATTGGATACGGCCTTGGTGGAGTTGTTGGACGGCAGCAACTGTGCCCTGGCGGCCGACCTGATTTGTGATACCAAACCAGATTACCTGAGCTACCGTTGGGACTGCAACACCCAAAACCAAAGCCTTGCCAAGCAAAAAGACCCAACTGGCGCGGAATTCTATTCTGACGGGACCCTGTTTATGTCCTACGCCCTGGATAAGTGCCAAAGCCGTTTTTCGCCGGAAGAAATTGCCATCATGCGCGCTACTTTGTTGACCGAAAAGGCCGCTTGGCTCACTCCCAACAGGTTACAACAGCCGGTGGAGGAACCAGCGGAAGCAGTAGAGCCGATTCTTGGCCAATTGGTACCACCCGTGGGTGCATTGTTTACCTGGAAACCAGTGCCACATGCTACGCATTACCTCGTGCAGGCTTCCCGTTTCGAGAATTTTTTCTTCAAACAGGTAGATTTGGTCACTACAGATACCTTCCTCATCGCGGGACAACTGAGTGCCAACCAGAACTATTTTTGGAGAATCCGCCCGTTCAACGACTGGCACGCTTGCGCACCCTTTGGGGAGCTCTTTACCTTCAAAACGGGCGCCGTCAGCAAAACGTCCGAGCCAGATGCAGAAGGCTGGCGTTGTTACCCCTCCGTGTTGGGCACCGGGATGCCACTTACGCTCGAAATCCCGGAAACCTGGCGCGGGGAAGACGCCAAATGTACCGTGTTTGATGCCGCCGGCCGACTGGTTTGGCAATCCTACCTCAGCCTCCACGCACCCCGTATGAAAGTAGAATTGCCTTCAAGCCATTGGCCATCAGGCGTTTATCGGTTTATTCTTACGAGCAATCTGGGAGTGAAACGGGCCTCTTTGGTGGTGGAGAAGGGATGATGATTAAGTGGGGGGTATGGCTGATGTACGGACATTGACAATGATCCATCGTACCTCTACTTCAACAATCAGCAATCATGTAATCGTCATTCGTCAATCAAAAAACGCTGCATTTCATACCTAAAACCCTTAAGGTTATATGCGCCTACAATCACCCCCTAAACCCCTCCTCACATCACCATCTCCAAAATCTCCGGAGTATTCACGTCCTTGAATCCTGGGAGCTGTAGTTGATAGAACTGTAACAGCTTGCCCAACAGTGCTTTGCGTTGCGGACGCGTGAGCGGGATTTCGTGTGCCAACTCCAGCGGAGATTCCAACATGGTCAGCATCTGTTGGGTTTGCTCGGGTTCAAGCAGGAAAGTATGCGGTGGTGGCACGGAGGTAAAGGTGCCGTCTTTTAGGTCGAAAAACAGCTCACCATATTCTTCCGGGTGCATGGGCTGG
>JALHPW010000422.1:0-3097 GCA_022842255.1 Saprospiraceae bacterium
CAACATCATCGAGTTTTTGCAGTTGCTCGACCTGCTTTCCCAATCCACCGACACCACACTGCTGGCCACGGAAGGTTTTTCCCCGCAGGCACTGCGTTCCGAAAGCAACCGCATTCAGGTGGCTTACGGGTATATTTTAAAACATTTCACCAATCCCGACCTCAAAATCGGGGATGTGGCAGCGCAGGTCAACATGAGCGATTCGGCGTTCAGCCATTTCTTTCAAAAATTCGCGTTCCGGAGTTTTACCGATTTCCTGATTGATATCCGGGTGGGGCACACCTGCAAACTCTTGCTCGACACCGACGAGACGGTGAACCAAATCGCCAGCAAATCCGGCTTTAACAACCTCGCCAATTTCAACCGCCTGTTCAAAAAATACCGATCCTGCACCCCCGTGGAGTACCGCCGCCGGTTTTTGGAGAAAAGCGAATTTGACTGGACGCACCAAATCACCCCCTGGCAGTTTATGCCACAAAAGAACGGGACCAAGGAGGCCATTAAACCGGTTTCTTATGCTACACGATTGGTGCATTTTTGAAAATTTACCCTGCAAATCCAAAATAAATATTTAAATTTGCAGGGTAAATGCTTATACTGTGCCAATTCCTTATCTATCTCGCGAAGCGGAAAAAGACATCACCAGGCTCTCCGATCAATTCCCGGCCGTAGCCATTGTCGGGCCTCGACAAGTGGGGAAAACCTCTTTGGCAAAGCATTTGGCCTCCCTTTGGCCACATCCTTCCGTGTATTTGGACTTGGAGAACCCCGCAGACCTCAATAAACTCAGCGACCCTGCGCTTTTTCTCGAACCACTCCAACAACAAACCGTCATCCTTGACGAAGTGCAACGGGTGCCTGCCTTGTTCCCAATACTCCGCGGACTCATTGACCGCCACCGTACACCCAAGCGATTTATCTTGCTTGGTTCCGCTTCCCCTGAATTGATTCGAGACAGCTCCGAATCCTTGGCTGGCCGCATTGCCTACTACGAGTTGGCGCCTATGTCGTACGCGGAAGTTTCGCATTTGACCAATTACCAAACACACTGGCTCCGGGGAGGATTCCCCGATAGCCTACTTGCTGTAGACGAGCAAAGCAGTACACAATGGCGGGAAAATTTCATCCAAACCTACCTTGAACGCGACCTGCCAATGTTAGGGCTCAGCGCTAACCCAGTGTTGACACGCCGACTCTGGACCATGCTCGCCCATTTGAACGGCCAGCTGCTAAATATGGAAGCACTTGGCAACTCCTTGGGTATAACTTCGCCCACCGTTCGCCGATACCTCGATTTTTTTGAGTCGTCTTACATGATTCGACGAATCCAGCCTTGGTATCTGAATATTTCAAAACGATTGGTGAAATCGCCCAAGCTTTACATTCGCGATACTGGAATCCTCCATGCATTGCTCGCCATCGGAACTTTTGAGCAATTGCAAGGACACCCCGCGCTTGGCGCTTCCTGGGAAGCATATATCTTACAGGAAATAGCCTCCATGCTACCTCCAAGGCATGAGTTGTGCTTTTATAGAACCCAGGATGGTACCGAAGCAGATTTAGTCATCGTCAAAGCAGGCGTCCCCGATATTTTGGTGGAAATCAAATACAACTCAGCCCCCAGTCTCACCAAAAGTATGCACATTGCTTCCGCCGATCTGCGAACACGCCGGAACGTAATCGTCGCTCCAGTGCATGAAAATTATCCCCTGCGGGATGGATTCGAAGTGTTTGGCCATTCCTTTTTGAGACAATTGTTTGAATAATTGAAGCTCAAAAACCTCACTCTACCCGCATCCTATCCTCCCGCAGCACCCGCTCCAACATCCCCAATAAAAAATCAGCATCTTTTCTGCCAAATACCATCGGCGGCTTGATTTTCAGCACATTATGGAAGGGACCATCGGTACTCATCAAGACCCCCAGCTCCCGCATCCGGTTGGCCAAATAGGTGGCCTCCTCAGGTGCCGGGGTCAGCAACTCAGGGTCTTTCACCAATTCAAACCCCAGGAACAAACCCGGCCCGCGCACATCGCCGAGGATGGGAAATTGTTGGGACAGCTGTTCCAAACCATGGCGCAAATAATGCCCGGTTTCCAGGGCGTTTTGCTGCAATCCCTCGTCTTGTATCACCCGCAACACCTCCAGCCCAATGGCGCAGGACACCGGGTTGCCGCCAAAGGTGTTGAAATACTCCATGCCATTGGCAAATGCCTCCGCGATTGCCCGGGTGGTCACCACCACGCCCAGCGGGTGACCATTGCCGATGGGTTTGCCCACCGTCACAATGTCTGGCACCACACCGTGTTCCTCAAAAGCCCAAAAATGGGCGCCATGCCTCCCGCAACCCGTCTGTACCTCATCCGCAATGTACAATCCGCCGGAAGCCCGCACCTGCCGGGCCGCCTCCGCCAAATAACCGGGCGGTAACGTCACTTGTCCGCCGCAACTGATCACCGATTCGCAGATAAACGCGGCCACTCCACGTCCGGCTTTCTTGACTTTGCGGACGGCTTCGCCCACGTGGTTTGCGTATTTTTTGCCGGTTTCGAGGGTGTTGCCCCTGTAGATCCCCCGGTAAGCATCTGGGATGGGCGTTACATGGGTATGCTCGGGAGCGCCTTTGCCGCCTGGGCCTTCAAATTTATAGGAACTGATGTCCACACAACCCTGGGTATTGCCGTGGTAGCCCACCTCGACCACCAGCATGTCTTTTTGTTGGGTGTAATTTTTGGCCAGGCGCATGGCCAGTTCGTTGGCTTCGCTGCCGCTGTTGACGAAGAAGGCTACGTTTAGTTCTGGTGGGAAAGTTGTTTGCAAGGCACTGTTTTTTCCAGCGGCTGAAGCCACCGGTACAGCCGTTTTTCCTGCGGCTAAAGCCGCCGGTACAGTTGGTGGAAAAGTGGCCAATAAGGCCTCCGAAAACCGGACAATGTTCTCGTGCAGGTAACGGGTATTCGTGTTGAGCACCGCCATTTGCCGCTGCCCGGCGCGCACCACGCGGGGGTGTTCATGGCCGACGTGCGCCACGTTGTTCACCGTATCGAGGTAGCGCCGCCCGGTGTCGTCAAAAAGGTATTGTCGCCAGCCCCGTTGC
>JALHPW010000422.1:3107-4998 GCA_022842255.1 Saprospiraceae bacterium
CCTGCATATTGAGCGGTTTTTGGTACGAAACGCTCAGGTTTTTGCCCAAATGTTGTTGGCGGAATTCCAGGATTTCGGCGGCGGACAAACGTTGGGGCGGCGGCGGGGAAGGCTCGCCTGTGAGCAAGAGCCAAGGGTCGGGACACAGGCTTTTCCAGACCGCCCGTTTGTCGGGGAACGTCACGCCTGGGAAGTCGCCCGACTTGTCCAACATATCCAAAATCACCTGAAAATGCAGGTGCGGCGACCAGTTGCCGTTTTCGGGCATGGGGCCGATTTGGCAAAGTTCCTGCCCCGCTTCAATGGTTTGCCCCTGGGACAAACCCGCCAGCGAGGTCCGGGTTAGGTGTCCATACAAGGTAAAAAACGTCAGCGAATCCGACACCCGGTGTTCCAGAATGATGGTGGGACCGTAATCCCGGTCGTGCGCGTTGTCCTGAAAACTATGCACCGTGCCCGCGAGCGGGGCAAAAACGGGCGTTCCGGGCGGCAAAAAAATGTCGAGTCCAATGTGGATACTGCGCCATTCCGGGCCTTGGTTGCCCTGCACCGCGTAGGCATCGGTGGTGTAGAAGGGACGGGCTTCGTCGTAGCGGCCAATGCCAGCCCGGCCCTCGTGTACCGACAGGATATTGCGGTGCAGTTTTTCGGCATCTTCGATGTCGCCGTAATTGCCCAGGTCGGGACTGCCCACGCCAAGATCCAGCCAGACCGTGTTTTTATCGTCCAAACTGGCCGAAACCAGGGGTTTTAGGCTGGATTGGGCCGTTTTTACCCAAGCCAGGAAGGTTTCGTGTGTAGCGCATGGTTCCCAGCCGCAGGCGTGGCGCACTGTGGCATGGGCGAGTGCGGGCGGGATGTCCCGAAGTTTTTGCAGCAATTCCCAGGCGGGTCCGTCGCTGATCTGGAGATAGGGATTGTCGGGGTTGTCCACCCGGTTCAGGGTAGAGCAAGTGACGCTGATAAGCAGCCTCGCCCCGATGAGCGGGAACAGTGCTTCTGCCTCTTGTTCCGTGAGTGGGAAGTGCTGGTGGTAGCCCTGGGTCAGTTGCACGATGGCTGCCAGCGGATCCGGCTTGTGCATGGCGCAATAGGCACAGGCGATGGCCAAATCGTTGATGGTATGGGTAAACACCGCGTCGCCAAAATCGATTACCCCGGGCACCACGGGGTGTTCGCGGTCGTGGCTGACGAGGATGTTGTAGTCGTTGGCATCGTTGTAGCAGACGCTTTGCCGCAATTGGGGCAGTAAATCGGCGGCACACTGTTCGAACCGCTGGTAAAAATACTGCGCCAGGGCCCGTTTTTCCGCGTCTTCGATGTGCGGCAGGTGTTGGCCCGTCCAGGCGGCCTGGGAGGCATCCCATTTGATAAAACGATGTGCGGCGGGATGCTCAAACCCCTGGAGTGCGCGGCTGAGTTTGCCACACATGGCGCCTACTTTTTCAAGCAAATCGGGCGTATGCGGGTTCACGTCTGCGAAGCAGCGCCCTTCCACCCAAGTGAGCAGTCGCATGAAGCGTTGGCTGCCATCCGAAGCCGTGAGGACCGTAATCTCCGCGCCCGCTACCGAGCGCACAGGCGCTGGAATGTCCAGTCCCAGTCCGGCATCGCCCAGGCGTTGCATCAGGGCGTTTTGAAACTCAAGGTACTCCAGCCGGGTATCGGGGTGCGCGATTTTCAGGGTATATTTTTCGCCGCCGGGTGTTTCTAGCAGGAAGTTCAGGTCTATTTCGCCAGTGAGGGGCGTGACGCTGGCGGAAAGGTGGAAGTGTTGTTGGGCTAGGGCGGGGATGTGTTGAAGGGTTAGGGACATGGGTGGTGGATTTGGGGGTGAAATTATGTGAGCGATTAAACTTTTCTGATGAATATTTGGGACTCGTACTGCTTA
>JALHPW010000423.1:0-1003 GCA_022842255.1 Saprospiraceae bacterium
AAAAGCCGTCACCAATGCCTGCCGCACATCCCGATCACTGATTAATTTATCCCCACTCGGCAGCTCCACTACCTTCACCTGCAGCCCCTCGGCGAAGGTGTTGGCCTTGCGGTTGCGGGCAATGAGCCAGATCATCACGACGATGACCAGGAACATCAGCCAGGCAAGGCGGTCGTAGCGGATACTAGGCAGCTGCATTATGATGAAGTGATGGGTGATGAAGTGATTAGTGATTTTATCGGTTCAATCAGGGTGTCGATATCTCCCGCGCCCATGGTGAGCAACACCTCCGGCTGACGGGCTTTTAGTTCGTTGAGCAAATCTGTTTTTTGCACCAACTGCTTGTTTTTCAAAGTCATTTTTGTCAAGAGCATTTCCGAGCTTACACCGGGGATGGGCAATTCCCTCGCCGGATAAATGGGCAACAAAATGCACTCGTCCAGTTTGTCCAAAGCCGCTGCGAACCCTTCCGCGAAATCGCGGGTACGGGTGAACAGGTGTGGCTGAAAAATCCCGGTAAGCCGTTTGCCAGGGTACAGCGAACGGGCAGCCTGAATCGCGGCCTCCAGTTCAACGGGGTGGTGGGCATAATCGTCCACATATACCGTTTCCGGGGTTTTCACGATGGTTTCAAAACGGCGTTTTACCCCTTTGAAATCAGCCAGCGCAGCGCGCACTTCGGTTGAAAAACCACCCGCCGCTAGCGTAGCCGCGATGGCTGCCGTTGCGTTCAACACGTTGTGGTTGCCGGGGTAGTTCAGCCGCAAATCACTCCAGTCGAAGATGGTCGATTTGAGTCCGAAAGCCGTCTGGCCATCCTCGATATGGAGATTGTAAGCCTCGTAATACCCTTCTTCAATACCGAATGTGAACACAAAACGTCCGGTGGCCCGCAACTCTTCCGCTACGTCCTCTAGTGGCAATCCGTGTTTATAAATAAGTTGGCCGCCTGGTTTGATTTGTCGCGCAAATTGTTTGTACGATTCCACTACCGCCTCGGGGG